>JAKDLQ010000012.1 GCA_030452775.1 Micrococcales bacterium
CGCCGCGCTGCCGACGGGAGCGACGGGGCTGATATCGGCCTCCTCGCCGAGGGTCTTCCTGGCCCGAGCGAGGCGACCCTCGAGAGCTCCACTCTCCATCGCGTCGAACTCGCTCATGTCGATGGTCGGTTCGACGGCTCGGAACTGGGGCACGCTTGACATGTCCAGCGTGTGCAAGATCGTCAGCGGCTTGCCCTCACGCTTGGCCGTCTCCGCCGCCCAGTCGAGCGCCACCCCGGAACCCTCTGACCCGTCGTATCCGACAACGATTCCCTCGACCTTGGCAGCCATCGCCCACAGCCCCTTCCGTTACGTCACGTCCGGGACCGAATGCACCGGCGTGGACACATCATGGCGTGGAAGCGGTGGCCCGCGCCAGAGCTGACATCACACGGGCATCCACCGGGCATCCACCAGAGCAGAGCTTCGAGGTGGGCGATTCCCGGCGGCCTGCTGCGCCGTGTAGCCCGGGCCGGCACCCTATCGCCCAGCCCGGGCCAGAGCCGATTCCTCGGTCAGCGGACCACCAAGACCGGACAGGTCGCATAGTGGATGACGGAGTGGCTGAAGGAGCCGAGCAGCATACCGAGGAAGCCGCCGCGTCCGCGCGCGCCCACGACGATGAGGCCGGCATCGCCGCCGAAATCGGCTACCGCCCGCCCGCCAGTGTCCCCGAGGAGGACATCCTTGTCCACGTCCAGGTCGGGATACCTATCGGCGACGTGAGCGACGGCCGAGACGAGCGACTCCTCCGCCAACCGGCGGGCCTTCTCGGTGATCTCCTTGCCGACATCTGGCCGGATGTCGTACGGAGAGCCATCGGTCATCCACGGCGCCAGCAGCGATACCTGCGCCACCGTGACGATGTGCAGCAGCGCTCCGCTGTCGTGGGCGACGCGTGCCGCTTCGTCGAGTGCCCGGCCGGCTGGCTCCGAGTCGTCGACCGCTACGACGACCCGGTGGTCGGGGCCTGGATGGATGGGGGCGACGCCCCCATCGCTGCGCACGACGACCGCTGGGCAGGCCGAGTGAGCGGTGACGTTGTAGGCGGTCGATCCGAGCAGGCCTCCCATGAGTCGCCCACGGCCCCGGCTGCCCGTGACGACAAGGTCTGCGCTCTTGGATGCCGCGACGAGTTCGGCGGCCGCGCTGCCGATGGATCTGACCGGGCGGATGTCGGCCTCCGGGCCGAGGATCTTCCTGGCCCGATCGGCGCCGCGTTGGAGGAACTCGTTCTCCATCCCGTCGATTTCTGTCATGTCGATGGTCATGGGGACGGCTCGGAACTGAGGCACGGTGGACATATCCAGCGTGTGCAGGATGGTCAGCGGCTTGCCCTCGCGCTTGGCTTTGTCCGAGGCCCAGTCGAGCGCCACACCGGCGCCCTCCGACCCGTCGTATCCGACAACGATTCCCTCGACCTTGGCATCCATCGCCCACCGCCTCTTTCGCTCCGTTGGGACCGGGGCCGAATGCACCGGTCTGGACACATCATTGCGTGGAACGGTGCACCGTGACGAGCCCGGGCAGTTGGCGGCTGCTCGAGGTTTCGCGGGGACGGTCGACGTCCAACGGCCACTCAGGGAACTCTCAGGATACCCGGTTACGGTGCCTTGTCGCCGAACTGACCCATCCCCTGTGAGCGAAGGAGCAGTCATGAGACGCGCACGACGAATGACGACGCTGGCCACCGCGGCGGCCGCCGCCGGGATCCTGTTGGGCGGCGTGATGTCCGTCGGGACCGCGAGCGCCGCCGGGAACTCGTCCGCCCGACACGTCGTCAGTCCCGCGCCGGCGTGGACCTCGCGGGCCGAGCACGCGGTCACCCGGCAGGCCGTTCAGACGCTCCACGCCAAGGTGTGGCTCGCACCTCGCCACGCCGCTGCCCTCACCGAGCTCGTCAGGTCCGTCTCGGATCCGACGTCGGCGAACTACGGCAAGTACGTCACCGCCGCCCAGTACCGGGCCAGGTTCGCGCCCGAAGCGGCGCAGGTCGCGGCGGTCCGGTCCTGGCTCACCAAAGCCGGCCTGACGATCGAGACAGTCGGCCCCGACAACCACTACCTGGCGGTGACCGGGTCCGCGGGTGCGATCGCGGCGGCGTTCGGGACCAACGTGCAGCACTTCATCGTCAATGGCGCCACGGAAATGGCGCCGACATCGGCCATCACTGTTCCGGCGAGCATCGGCTCGAGCGTCATCGCCGTGACCGGCCTCGATACCCTCGGCCACTACATGCGTCCCGGATCCAGCACCGGGACCCGGTCGACGAGCGCTCCAGACGTTCCAGGGGCGGGCGTCTCGGCGCAGCGGCCGGCACGCCACAGCGGGCCCAGCGACCTCGGCCCGGCGCCCGGGTTCGTCAACGCAAGGCCCTGCTCGTCCTACTACGGGCAGAAGACGGACTGGAAGGACCCGCGCTTCGAAGGCAAACGCCTTCCCTACTCCGTATGCGGCTACAAGCCCAAGCAGTTGCGCAACGCGTACGGCGTCAGCGCCAGCGGGCTCAGCGGCCGAGGCGTCACCGTCGCGATCACCGACGCGTTCGCCTCCCCCACGCTCGCGAAGGACGCGAACACCTACGCCAGGCGCCAGGGTGACCGGCCATTCTCGAGGGGCCAGTTCAGTGAGCACAACGCCCCGATCACCGATCCGCAGCGCGTCGAGGACTGCGGCGGCAACGCCTGGTACGGCGAGCAGTCGCTCGACGTCGAGGCCGTGCACGGCATCGCGCCCAAGGCAAATGTCGCCTACTACGGGGCGGCGAGCTGCTACGACGACGACCTCATGGCGGCCTTGGCTCAAACCGTCACCGACAACCAGGCCTCCATGGTCACCAACTCGTGGGGCGAGCCGACCTACATCATGCTCGATGACGGCACCGTCGCACGGGTCATCGACGACCAGCTGGTCGCGGCCTACGAGTCGATCTTCCTACAGGGCGCCGTCCAGGGCATCGGGTTCTACTTCTCGTCCGGCGACGACGGCGACGAGGTCGCAGCATACGGGGTCAAGCAGACCGACTACCCGGCTTCCGACCCGTATGTCACCGCGGTGGGAGGCACGGCACTCGCGGTCAACCGCCAGGGCGTGCGGGCCTTCGAGACCGGATGGGGCACCGTGCGGTACACGCTCGACCCGAAGCACGGCTGGACGAGCCCGACCTGGCTCTACGGGGCAGGCGGCGGCCAGAGTGGCTGGTTCACCTCGCTCCCGTGGTACCAGCAGGGCCTGTTGCCCGCTGACAGCGGCCGCGGGGTACCTGACGTCGCCATGGTCGCCGACCCCACCACGGGCATGCTCGTCGGCCAGACGCAGGTCTTCCCCAAGTGGACCCGCTTCGGCAAGGGCACCAAGTACGGCGAGTACCGGGTCGGCGGCACGTCGCTGGCCTCGCCGCTGATGGCAGGCGTCAACGCCGATGCCCAGCAGGGCCACCGTCGGATCGGCTTCGCCAACCCGCTCATCTACAGCCTGGCCAAGCAGCACGTCTACTTCGACGTGACACCCCAGGGCGATCGCGGCAACATCCGTGTCGACTTCAGCAACGGGCTCAACGGCAGCGACGGCAAGGCGTCCACGGTCCGCACGTTCGACGAGGACTCCAGCCTGAGCACCAACCCTGGCTGGGACAACGTGACCGGGCTCGGCACGCCGACGCTGCGATACCTTCGCACGCTCCAGCGGCACTGAGCACGGCTCAGCACCAACCGATTCCGACCAACCCTGCCGTATGCCGCTGTGCCGGCGATCACTCGCCGGCACAGCGGCATACGTGTCGAGAGTCAGGCAGCGCGCCGATGCGGTGCGAGCTCCTCGGTCTTGGACGGGTCCCGCATGACGATGTCACCGAGGGCCTCATCGATCCTCGCCATCAGCTCAGGGGCGAGCGTCACCCCGGCTGCCTTGACATTCTCGGCGACCTGCTCGGGACGCGACGCCCCGACGAGCGCCGCGGCGACGTTGGGATTCTGCAGCACCCACGCGACGCCGAGCTGAGCCATGGTCAGCCCTGCCTCGTCGGCAACCGGCCGGAGGGCCTGCACGCGCTCGAGGACGTCGTCGCGCAGGAAGCGCTTGACGAAGTCGGCGCCGCCCTTCTCGTCGGTCGCCCGCGAGCCGGCCGGCGGCGGCTGACCGGGAAGGTACTTGCCCGTGAGCACGCCCTGCGCGACCGGGCTCCACACGATCTGGCTCACTCCCAGCTCCTCGCAGGCGGGGACGACCTCGTCCTCGATGACGCGCCAGAGCATGGAGTACTGCGGCTGGCTCGAGATGAGCGAGAAGCCGAGCTCCTTTGACAGCCGGACGCCCTCGTGGATCTGCTCGGCCGTCCACTCGCTGACCCCGATGTAGAGCGCCTTGCCGTGCCGGACGATGTCGGCGAAGGCCTGCATCGTCTCCTCCAGTGGCGTCTCGGTGTCGTAGCGGTGCGCCTGGTAGAGGTCGACGTAGTCGGTCTGTAGCCGCCGCAGCGAGCCGTTGATCGACTCCATGATGTGCTTGCGCGACAGTCCGGTGTCGTTCTTGCCGCCGGGCCCGGTCGGCCAGTAGACCTTGGTGAAGATCTCGAGGCTCTCGCGCCGCTCGCTCTTGAGCGCCTCGCCGAGGACCGTCTCTGCAGCGGTGTTGGCGTAGACGTCGGCAGTGTCGAATGTCGAGATACCCGCGTCGAGGGCAGCTCGGACGCATTGCTTCGCGACCTCGTTCTCCACCTGGGAGCCATGGGTGAGCCAGTTGCCGTAGGTGATCTCGGAGATCTTGAGCCCGCTGTTGCCAAGGTATCGGTAGTGCATACCTCCACCGTATGACGACGGCGCCCGGCCTCTTCTATCGGGCACGGGGTGCCTGGTGGGTGAGCTCAGGTGACCGCCTCGCGCCGGTGGAAATCCTCGGTGTCCCAGGCGCGGGTGTCGAGGATGTCGCGGAGTGCCTCGACGGCATTCCAGATATCGCTGAAGCCCAGGTAGAGCGGGGTGACGCCGAAGCGCAGCACCTCGGGCTCGCGGTAGTCGCCGATGACGCCCCGGGCGATGAGCGCCTGCATGACCGCGTACCCCTCGGGGTGCCGGAAGCTGACATGGCTGCCGCGCTCACCGTGATCGCGCGGAGTGATGAGCGTCAGCGGGTGATCGCCACAGCGCTGCGCGACCAGCTCGATGAACAGGTCGGTCAGGGCGAGGGACTTGTCCCGCAGCAGCGTCTGGTCGACGCGCAGGTGGGCGTCCAGACCGGTCTCCACCATGCTCATCGACGTGATGGGCTGGGTCCCGCAGAGGAATCGCTCGATCCCGGCGGACGGCTCGTAGGCGGTCTCCATGGCGAAGGGACGCGCGTGGCCCCACCAGCCGGACAGCGGCTGGGAGAAACGCTCCTGATGCCGCTTCGCCACCCAGATGAAGGCCGGCGAGCCCGGACCGCCATTGAGGTACTTGTAGGTGCATCCGACCGCCATGTCGGCGCCGGACGCCTCCAACGCGATCGGCACGGCCCCGGCGGAGTGCGACAGGTCCCAGACCATCAAGGCGCCCGTGTCCTGCACCTGGGCGGTGACGGACGCCAGGTCCCACAGCCGCCCGGTCCGGTAGTTGACATGGCTCAGCGTGACGATGGCGACGGACTCGTCGAGGGCCTCGTCGAGCGGCCGGCCCGCATCGATGAGGCGCAGCTCGTAGTCGCCTCCGAGCGTGCCGATGACCCCCTCGATGATGTAGAGGTCGGTAGGGAAGTTGTCCCGCTCGGAGACGATGACCCGCCTACCAGGCGTGTCCTTAGCCTGGATCCGCGCGGCCGCGGACAGTGCCTTGAAGAGGTTGACCGAGGTCGTGTCCGTGACCACGGTGGTCCCGTCCCCACCACCGAGCAGCGTGGAGAGCTGGTCGCCGAGGCGCCCGGGTAGGTCGAACCAGCCGGCCGAGTTCCAACTGCGGATGAGGCCGAGCCCCCACTCGTCGGCGACGACCCGCTCGGCCCGCTCGAGTGCGGCCTTGGGCCGGGCCCCGAGAGAGTTGCCGTCGAGGTAGATCACTCCCTCCGGGAGCGCGAACTCGCCCCGGAAGTCTCGCAGCGGGTCCTGCTCGTCGAGGCGCTCGCAGGCCTCGCGGGTCCACGTGTTCATCGGCGCCTCCTCATCGACGTCTCGTCCTCGCACCCCAGCCTAGAGCCGGGGCTGTGGCATGTGCGCGGCCGCCGCGCGCTCGCTCGGTGGGCGGCATACGCACTGTTCGTGCAGCACGTCCGCGGTGGGCGGGCTCCCAGCCCCCGGCCCCAAGGCTCCGATCGCCGGGGCTACGGTGCGAGGTATGCCCACGAACCCCGACCTCACCGAGCACTTCCGCTCTCTCCACGTCCCCGGCGTTCCACTGCTCATCCCCAACCCGTGGGACGTCGGCTCCGCCACGATTCTCGAGAGCCTCGGCTTCCGGGCCCTCGCGACGACGAGCGGCGGCTTCGCCGGCACCCTGGGTCGCGTCGACGGCTCGGTCTCGCGCGAGCAGGCCCTCGCCCATGCCGCGCAGATCGCCGAAGCGGTCGCCATCCCCGTGTCTGCCGACCTCGAGAGCTGCTTCGCGCAGGACCCGGCGGGCGTCGCCGAGACCGTGCGACTCGCCGCCGGGACGGGGGTGGCCGGGTGCTCCATCGAGGACTACGACCGGGCAGAGGGGCGCATGTATGCCGCCTCGCCGGCCACCGAGCGGGTGGCCGCGGCCGCCGAGGCAGCCCACTCCGGCCCGCGGCGGCTCGTGCTCACGGCCCGCGCAGACAACGGCTTCCACGGCATCGACGATCTCGATGACACGATCGCCCGGCTCCGGGCCTTCGAGGCGGCCGGCGCGGACGTGCTCTATGCGCCGATGGTCTCGAGGCTCGATGACCTGCGCCGGATCCGCGATGCCGTGTCGCTGCCCATCAACGTCCTCGCGAGGCCTCACGCACCGACGGTGACCGGACTGGCCGGCGTCGGTGTCGCCCGGATCTCGGTCGGATCCGGCTTCTTCCTCGCAGCCATGGGTGAACTGGTGAACGCCGCGCGCGAGCTGCTCGATGAGGGAACCTACGAGTTCTTGCAGACCGCCGGCATCGGCCGCGCAGCCGCCGCCGGGGCCTTCGGCTGACCCGGTGCCAGGCCGCGCCCGAACTCCCTTCCGCGTCGACCCGCTGGTCAGCCGGTGAGTTCGGGGAGCCGGCGCACGATGGCCTCCAGTCCGGCCTCCTCATGGACTGCCACCCCGCGCGAGCGCATCGCCGGCCCCAGCTCGGGATCCCAGTCCGCTTCGAGCGCCGTGCCCCTGAGCGGTTGGCTGCCGCGTCCCTCGAGGTAGTCCGTCACCGACATGAGCCAGGGCCGGGCGCCGAAGTCGCGCAGGCACGCGTTGGCCATCTCGATGCCGGCCCAGTCGAAGTCGCCGTGGTAGTGCAGGCAGGCTTCTGATCGCACGAGCAGATCGAGCACGGCGCGCACGACGAGGTTGGGCCGGCCCATGGTGCACACGACACCCAGGTTGGCCCCGCTTCGGCCGGCGACCGACTCGAGGGTCTGCGGGTTCTCGCAGACGAGAACGGTCTGGCGGCGGGCGAACCGCACGCCGTGCTCGATGTCCCACCACGTCAGGTGCAGCGGCGCGGGTCGGCCGTCCGCCGAGGAGAGGCGCGGCGCGATCGGCGAATCCGTTTCGGGCGCCAGGCGCCACGTGAGACACGTGGTCGAGACGCGATCCCTGACGACTCCGAGTGACTCCCAGAGCGCTTGGCGATCCGCGGCGCTCCGCGGCAGCGGCGCCCCCACCCGCACGGCCGCCGCCCGCAGCAGGAGCAGGGCAAGGCGGCTGCCGTCATCGAGTCCGTGAGCATCGCCGACCAGGCGCGCCGCGAGCTCCGTGCGCGCGAGCGGCGCGCGCCTCGCCGGCCCGTCGAGCAACTCGGGGTCATGCGGACCGCCAGCAAGGACACCCCCGCCATCGAGGACGCCTCGGTCCGCGAGGACCGCCAGTGCACTCTCGATGAGGTCTCCGGCGTCGCGCCACGGCGTGAGGATCCCGTTCTGTCGCAAGCCGTGCAGCCACGCGTCGACCCACGGCGCCACCGGCCCTCGGGCGCCATCCGCCTGGCCCCACTGTGCCAGCCACGCGGCCGCCACCTCGAACGGCGCTTCCCGGCGCGTGGCCGCGTCCCGACGGCGTCCCGCTCGGTCCACGAGTGCCTGCCCGGTGACCCACGTCACGGTCTCGGCGAGATCGCGGCCGAGCCGCGCAGCGACGCGCGCGTCGAGCCGCCCCAGGTCGACGCGTACGTCGGGGTTGGTGACCGGATGCCCCAGCACGTCCGTCAGTGCGTGACGCTCGTCGCGAGTGAGGTCACGCACCACGACTCGTCCTCGCGCGCTGAGCTCACGGCGCTGCAGGGCCTCACCGAGCTCACGCCAGACCCTGGCCAACTCCCCCGCGCGCAGCCACCCCGGCGGCTCATCCACGCCCGGACCGGCGTCAGTCACCGCTTCCCTCCACAGGGGCACCGACCGAGGTCAGCTGCTGACCGTCCCACCGGTGCTCGTACTGCGCGATCCCCCGCTCGCCCGGACTGCGCAGCGCCTCGTAGATCGCCAGCTGTGGCACCGTCGCGTGGGTCCCCCAGAGCCGCTCGCTGGTGACGACGAAGTCGAGGTCGAGGTCGACGAGCAGACCGAAGAGCAGTGGGTGTGTGCGCGCGTCGATCTTCGGGAAGGCATCGTCGAGCAGGACGAACCGAGGGGCGTGCGGCGCCGCCCCCGCCACCGAGGTGAAGTGGGCCGCGGCGGCCGCGAAGAGCGGCAGGTAGCAGAGCACCTTCTGCTCGCCCTGCGAGAGCGCGGACTTGCGTTGCAGGTCACGCCACTGCCCCGCCTCCGGCCGGTGATACTGGACGCTGAAGCCGAACCAGCGCCGATAGTCCAGGGCTCGGGTCAGGTGCTCGGCATACGAGTCCTCCGGGGCCTCGTCACGGGAGGCCTCGATGAGTCGGTGCAGTGACTCGCGCAGCTCGATCCGCTCGCCGGGGAGCAAGGCGCCCACCGGTTGCCCGAGCAGGTCGACGGCACGTTTGGCGTCGGCGGGGATCTCGTCGCGAAGCCGCCAGCGCAGCCGCACCCGGATCCCCTGTGAGGTCGTGACCCCGTCGAGCTGCGCGTTCATGGCCGTGACGAGCTCTTCGGCCTTGAGCCGCACGCCGCGCAGCGAGTCGCCGAGGTACCCGAGCACCTGCTCCTCGAAGATCGTGCGCTCACGCTGGCTGAGGAGCTCCTTGTTGGCGCGCACCGTGGCGACCAGCTGCGCCTCCAGGTCGACGAGCGGAAGCTCCCCACCCTCGCCGAGCCCGAGCGCCACCCAGGCACCCTCTGCCTTGGTGATGCGCGGCTCGAGATGCGCCGCGGCACTCGCGATGAGCGTCTGGCCCGCGGCGACGACGGCGGTATCGTCCGCTCGGCGGCCAGCAGGGATCGCCTGCACGAGCAGTTTCGGGTCGTGCGGGGTCCACCGGGGGTATGCCGCCGAGCTCGCTTCCGCGCCGTGACGCCCCTCCGCCCCGGCTGAGTCGTGGCCACCGTCTCGACCCGATGTCGTGGCAGTGGAGCCGGGTATCGACCTCGCCTCGAAGGCATGCGGCTCCTCGCCGAGCGCTGCGGCGATGAGACCCGGCGCTCTCTCCAGTGAGGTCAGGGCGATTCGCGCTTCGTCGAGCCGGGGGATGGCATCGGCGTGACGGGCCTGCTCGGCGCTCAGCTCGGCGGCGAGGGTCGCCACCTCGCCGACGAGTGACTCGATCCGCGCTCCCTGGGTGTCGCGCTCGCCGGCCGCGTGGTCGCGCTCGATGCCGAGGGCCTCGAGCCGGCGCTCGAGCTCCTCCACCGACGCTCCGGCGGCCCGGCGCAACTCCTCGAGCTCGGCACCCGCCTGCTGCGCCGCGGACACGGCCAGCTCCGCTTCGGCGATCGCATCGCCGAGGGCGGCCACCTCGGACCTGGCGCGTTCGGCCTGTTCATCCCATCGGGCGAGGTCGCGCATCAGGCCGGCGTGACCGGTCTCGACCTCCTTGACCCCGCTGAGCAGGTCGACGAGCGCGGCATCCCGCGCGCGCAACCCGTCGCCGGTGATCGGCAACGAGTGGACCTGTCCGAGCGAGACCAGGTCGGCATGAGCGGCAGATGCCGCAGCTCGAGCGGCCTCGGCCTCGCGCCGCGCCGCGGCGTGCTCTGCGCGGGCTTCCTCGAGGGCGAGACCGGCCTCGTGCTCGGCGGCCCACGCCCGCACCAGTGCATCGTGCGGTGGCCGGGACCGGTGCCATTCGTCGAGCCGAGCCAGCAGGGCCGACTGGGCGCCGACCTGCGCGCCGGCTTGCTCGATGATCGTGTCGAGCTCCGCGATGGCTGCATCGAGCGCGGCGAGCCGGCGCAGCCGCTCCTCGGCCCGGGCGGTGGCCCCGATGTACTGCGCCGCCGCTTTGCTCGTCCGGCCGGTGAGGACACCGGAGCGCCAGCTCCCGTCGAGGCCGATCGTCAGCGAGCGATCGGTGTGGACGGCTCCGGAGCCGCCGTCGCGGGACGCGGCCGGTCCGCCCACCCCATCACGCTCCCCGGTTTCGTGTCCCTCACCCGCCTCGTCGCGCACGTCGGTGTCGCCCACCGTGTCGGCGAGACCGATTCGTCCCAGAATGCCCGTGACGAGCGCCGGCTCCAGCCGGCTGCCGTGCGGCACGTCGGCAGCTAGCACGTCACCGAGGCAGCGCCGCGCCCTGTCACCTGGGCCCGCCGCGATGCGATCGACGGGGTCGCCGGTCACATCGCGGGTGAGAGCACCCGAAGGGATGGCGAACACGTCGTCCGCATCGCCGAGGATGAGCCCGTCCGGGGTCACCCAGGCGTCGAGGAGGCCGCTGCCCTCAAGGGCCGCCTCGATCCCGGCACGCGCCGATTCATCGAGGCCGTCATCGAAGTCGAGCAGGCGCCACAGCGGTTCCCCGGCCCGACCACTGCGGTCATCGCGGTGCCAGACCGGCGGTAATGGGCTCGGATCGGTCTCGGCGGCGACGGTGGCGCGCTCCTTGCGGACGGCATCGCGTTTGCGTTGCGCATCCGCCTGCGCTGTCGCCGCCTCGGCCCGCCGGCGCTCCAGATCCGAACGGACCGGTGCCACCGCTGCAGCGACGCGTCGCTCCAGCGAGGCGAGTGCCTCGGGCGTCAGGTCGGGCAGGTCGAAGGGCACCGCGCCAGGCTGGGTACGCCACCGCTCGAGGGCCGAGCCCAGCATCTCCCCGAGGTTCATGGCGTCGGTGGCCGTCTCGTCGAGGCGGGCCTGGCGCCGCTCGACGGCGACCTCCCTGGCCGTGCTGGTTTCCTCGCGACGGTCGGCCTCGGCTCGCCGCGACTCCGCTTCGACCCGGGCCTGCTCGACGACCGTGACCGCGGCACGGGCCACGCCGACCCGGTCGCGGACCTCCCCCGTCTCGCCGCTCACCGATCCCAGCTCGCCACGGAGCCCGTCACTGGGACCATCACCTCGCCAGTCGAGCTCGACGACGACGATCTGGGCGCTGCGAGGCAGCAGCCCGGTCAGGCCGGCGCCACCGCAGAGCGCGCGGGTATGCCGGACCGCCTCGACCCAGGACCTCGCGCCGCTGACAAGCGCCCCGGAGGCGACCTCGGCGCTGCGCTGCTCCCGCTCGAGGCGGGCCTGCTGGCGCTCTCTCCGGGTCCGTGACTCGTCGGCGACCCGTTGCTTGGTCCGCCGGTGGGCGTCGAGCTCGAGGAGCCGCTGCTGGGCCCGTGCCTCGGGTCCGGCCATCAGTTGGCCGATCCGGGCGAGGGCCTCGGCATGGGCGGCCTGCGCATCACGATGCCGGCCCCGCGCTTCGCCGAGCCGGTCCACCGCCTCCCCACGCGCACGCTCGACCCTGCGGACCGCGCGGCGACACCGCCGCTCGGTGTCCTCGGCGTCGATGACCGCCGTCGCGCGGGCTTCGACGACGCCACGAGCATGGGACCGATACGCCTCGAGGAAGGTCGAGATCGCGGCGGCCGACCGCTCCTGCCGGTCGATCTGCTCGCCGAACTCCTCGAGCTGGTCGAAGGTGTCGCCCGCTGTGCGGATCGCCGACTCGTCGACCTGCGGCAGCGCCTGGACGAGCTGCTCGGCGAGGCGGCGCGGGTCGATGTCCTCGCCGACCTGCGGCTGGCGCAGCCAGTAGAGCAGACGCAGCAGGTCTTCGTACTGGTCCAGGGGCAGGCCGAAGAGGAGCTGGCCGACATGCTCGCGGTAGCGCCTGGTCGCGTTGCTGTCGAAGAAGTGTCCGTCCGGCTCGATCTCGGCCCGCAGCCGCGGCATCGGCAGCGGTCCGGCCGCGTCGGTGAGGTCGAGGTCGATGCCGACGCGACGCGGCGAGGTGAAGAACCACGTCGTGGCGGCGCGTGCGCTCTCGTTGGCGCGTAGACCGATCCCGCATGTCACGGTCTCGGTGTCACCCGTCTCGGTCCTGCGTTGGAACTCCAGCCAGAGGTATCCGGTGCGGCTCTGGCCGCCATAGCCATCGAGCATGAGCCACAGCAGGCTCGTGTGGTGCCTCCCGGAGGCGGTGATGCGGGACTTGTCGCCGTCGATGACGAAGGGCAGCAGCATCTCGAGCGTCTTGGACTTGCCGGCACCGTTGGTGCCGCGCAGGAGCAGCCGGCCACCGCCGAAGTCGAAGACCTGGTTGTCGTACTGCCAGACATTGAGGATGCCGCCTCGGGTCAGGCGGAAACGGTCACTGCTCATGATGGCTCATCGGGGTCGAAGAGGGACTGCTCGCCAGTCGTGGAGCGCTCTGCGAGCGTGGCGACGGGTCGATAGCGGGATGCGGCGGCGTGAACGAGCAGGTCGTCGCCGGCTCGCCGGACGAGCCCGACGGACTCGAGCAGCCTCATGCTCTCTGCTACGGCGAGGCCGGGATCCTCGCGCTGGTCGCGACGCAGCCCCGAGGCCCACTGCGTCACCACGCTCCTCGTGACCTCCGCGAGCCGAACGGCCGAGACGCGGTGCCAGGCCGCCGGCGCACCCTCACCGCGGGGGCTCGCCGAGGCGCCGCCCTGCCGGAACTGATCGGTCAATGCCTCCAGCACGAGCAACGCGAGGTGGCTCGTGCGGCCGCGCCCGGGGAAGGAAAGGTCGGTGAGCTCCTCGTCGGGGTCGAGCGCGAGGGCGCCCTCGGCGCGCAGCTCGAGGTCGAGCCCGAGCTGGTCGTGGAACCACTCGCGCTCGCGGTTGCGGTTGCGCCGCCACCACTCGGCATGGTCCTCGGGTAGCTCCTCCACGGACAGCACGGGGCACTCCGCCAGGCGTCGGCGCGTCGCGATCCGCGCGCCACCCGCTGCGGAGGGCACCCGCGCTGGTGCCAGCAGATCGTCCATGCTGCCGTGGGTCGATAGCGGCGCCGCGACGAGCAGGCCGAGCACGTCCCGGTTGACGTCGAGCAGCGAGTGTTTCCGCTCCTCCACCCAGTGCTCGAGGTCGCCGTCCCGCTCGCGCAGGACACCGAGCCGCACGAGCACCATGAGCGCGGCATGGAGCGCGCGCCGGTCGGCGATGGCATCGAGGTCGACGTCGATCTCGGCCTCCACTGCTGCCGAGCGCACGGCGGCCACGAGCTCGTCGACGAGCAGCTGCGCCTTCACCCGGGTCAGCGCGGCGATCGTCAGCGTGAGCAAGGCGTAGCCGCGCGGCGTGAACGGCGCCCCGGACCGGCGGGGCAGCGGCCGGGTCGCATCGCGGCCCAGCCCGGTCTTGAACAGCCGGGCCCCGGCCGGCTCGACGGTGAGCCGGTAGCCCAGCGACTCCGCGAAGAAGCGGGTGAGCGCCACCCGGTGCCGCCGGACCAGCCGCAGCTCGTCCTCGTGGGCGCCGCCTGCTGTGATGAGCGGCCAGCGCAGCAGCGCACGGACCGCCTCCCGCCGCTCCTGGGCGTCCTGCAGGTCCTCCGCGGCGGGCGGCCGGACGAAGCCCGTGACGGTCATGACACGCCCGCCTCGGCCGCGACCCCGGCGCCACTCCAGCGCCGGTCGGCGACAGGCACGACCGCCAGCGACCGGTCGACGAGCCGCAGCCGCCCAGACGGGCTGACGACGGTGGTCCCGGCGCCCGGACTGTCGAGCAGCTCGAGCACCATGTCGTGCCCCGGGATCCGCACCTGGACTATGCCCCCCTCGACGATGCCCCCCTCGACAATCCCCTCGACGCCGTCGCCGGCTGGTGGGGTGGCGGCGAGGGCGAGCCCAGCGGCATACAGCTCGAGCAGTGCCTCGCGGCCCGCATCGGTCAGGCGCACCCGTTCGAGCCGGCCACGCTGGGAGGCGACCTCGGCGACGGCACGCCGGCACGCCTCCTCGGTCCGGGCATGCTCGGCGAGTCGCTTCTGCTTGGCCTCGGTGAAATCCTCGGCCTGCCCGGATCGCCCGGCGATGCGGCGTTGCCCGGTCTCGCGGAGCATCACGGGCACCTCGGCCCGTGGCGCGCTCAGCCACGATGTCGTCGGGGGCACGGCCTGCTCCGACTCGCCGACGGCGAAGCCGACATGGCGCGCCGAGTAGAGGCCGTAGGCGCTCGCCCAGAGTGCGTGTGCCTGCGCGTCGTCCGCCTCGTCGAACCATCGGGCGAGGCGAAGCAGCTCGGCGTAGCGCCCGTGATCACGCTCGGAGCTCGTGACGATCCGGCGCAGGTTGACCAGCAGCGAACGCATCGCCTCGGTCGCGAGCCGGCGCACCCCGTCGGCGTCGGAGCCGCGCGAGTCACTGCCGGTGAACCACGCCACGAGGCCGACCCAGTCGGCGGGGTCGAGTCCCGGCGCCCGGCGGGCGGCCCTCCCCTCGAGGTCGCGCAGCCGCTGGCCCGCATTGGCCCGATGGCACAGCCGGTCGATGTGGGGCCGCAGCGCGAGCAGGGCCTCGGCGATCTGCGGCATGTGCCTCGCGATCTCGTCGACGAAGCGCTGCAGGTAGTCCAGCAGCGCCGTCTTGAACGCCTGGAACTCCGCACGCTCCAGGTCGTAGCGGCTGAGCACCTGGGTGAGGTAGGTGTAGAACTCCCGGGTGCTCTGGACGAGCCTCTCGAACTGGGCGAAGACCGTGCCGATGTGCCGTGCGACGTCGTCCGGCTCGGCCGCATCGAGCGCCTCACCCGCCGAACCCGTCACCCCAGCCACCCCAGTCACCACTGTCAGGCCTTGGAGCGTGCGCAGCCCGGCGAGGATCCCACCGAGCATCTCGCTGCTGATCTCGGTGGCGGTCTCGGCATGTCCGAGCAGCTCGTCGACCTGGCGCTGGACGAGCTCGCCGCGCTGGGTCAGCTGGTAGCGCGCGCGGTTGCGCAGGTAGTCCTGCACGCTGCGCGCCTCGGTCTCACGGGGGCTGCGGGCGAGGTTGCCGTGCTCGACGAGGTAGGACAGCCGCGCATCGATCGTGTCCTCGTCGACGTCGAGACCCTGCTGGCGAATCGTCGCGGTGACCTCGGAGGCGGACTGGTCCGAGAGCATCCCCGTCAGACCTCCGGTGAACAGGCGCATGACGGCGATGTAGAGCGCGGACTCCTCGTTGACGGCATAGCGCAGCGCTTCGAGGCGCACCCGGTCGACGGAGGGCATCACGGCCTCCTCCGTGCGCGTCGTCTCATCCCCGGTCACGCGGCCCAGCGTAGATGAGGACACTGACACGGCTGACACACCTCGGCGCCGACCCGGCACGCGGACGTATGCCGCCCAGCGGGCCATCGCTCTAGCCCCGCGCTAGCCCCCGCTCATCGACCCGGGCGGGAACTCACGATGGCGCCAACACGTTCGCACCCATAGAGTCCGATTATCGAGTCCAGTTTGTGGAATCCCGGGCAACCGTCCGGACGTTGTCACAGGTGCACGACCAATCGAGGCTGACCCCATAGACAGAGAGAAGGTGGAAAGGGGTTGCAGAAGCGGAAGAACTACGTGGAGATCGAAGAGGACAACGGCGCCGTCCTGCGCTACTTCCACCACCCGAACGGCGGAGGCCTGGTCGAGTCGACCGCGACCGTCGACCCCACGGCGTACGTCGAGCAGTCCGCGTACATCGACCCGGGCGCCCGTGTCGAAGCCCATGCGCGCATCGGGACCGGCACCTGGGTGGACCATGACGCGGTCGTCCTGGAGGGGGCTGTCCTGGGCAGCGCGGTTCACGTCGGGCCGGCAGCGACCGTCGGGCGGTCAGCGCAGCTGGGTGCACGCGTCAAGATCGGCGCCAGGGCACGCGTGCGCGACGGCGTGACGATGCCTCCCGACACCGTCGTGGCCGACGAGGCGGTCGTCCGGGACCGCCCATCTACGCGATCCGCCGCCTGAACCCTGCCGCGTTGCAACCCGGTCACCTGCGCTGGGGATCTGCATCGTGGAAGTCCGTCCACCCCAGCACGCAGGCGATCATCTACGGAGTTCGACGCGCTCGGTGTGGCGGATTTCGCCAGCCTGGCCGTAAGCTTCTGGGCAACGTCGGTCCGGTTCACCAGTCCTTCGCCGCCTCGGGCGGCTTCGCCCCCGGCTCGGCCCCCTCGGCGCTGAGGAGCATCGCCTCCTGGACCCAGGAGCGGTACTGGTCGCGCAGCGAGCCCGCCAGCGCGCGGAAAGCCGGCTCGTCCGCGGGCAGGCTGATCCGGTCGGAGACCCGGAACGACTCGTGGACGACTGCCACCAGCGTGGCCCGGCTGAGCTTCTTGTCGAAGTTGGCCACCGCGATCGGCACGATCAGCGGCTCGGGCCGGGTCTGTGCGGCCAGCTGGAAGGCGCCGGTCTTGAACGGCTTGGGCGACTGCTCGGTCCTGCCGCAGGTGCCCTCCGGGCACAGGATGATGTTGTTGCCGGAGCGCAAGGCCGCACCCGCGCGATCGTAGAAATCCTGTCGCTGCCGGCTGCGCTCGGCCGGCTCGGCGGCCCGGTCACCGCGCACGAGGATGTAGTTCCCGTGGTCGTAGAAGCTCTTGTGGCCGAACTCGTTGGAGAACGACTCGCGGACCACCCGTATCGGCGCTGCGCCGTACCGCTCCCGCACGATCATCGTGGAGACGAAGTTGGTGTCGAAGAGCAGCAGGAAACCGTTGGGCAGGATGTACTCTCGATGTCCGCACACGTGGTTCATGATGAAGATGTGCCCGGAGCCGGACGGCAGGTTCCCCGCGCCTTCGATGCGATAGCGGGTCCGGGCGAACAGCTCGCTGAAGTGCTTGCCGGTCAGGTCGTTGACCTGCTCGGGGGTGAGCCCGGCCGGGGCGTGCGAGACCAACTCGTAGATGCCCTGCAACCGGCGGAACACCTCCATCTCGGTGCGCAGGTCGCTGAGGATGTCCAGGCACAGGCTGGCCAGGTCCCGCTCGCGCTCCTCCCCTGACGTGCGCATCAGCCGCAGCGTGTCGAACGCATCGGAGAGGGTGAGCCGGTGCTCCAGGTAGTACGGGATCTTGTGCAGCGGCGAGTCGGTGCGCAGCCGCTCCGCGTTCTGGTCCAACAGCGCCCGGATGGCGACGACCTCCTCCTGGTAGCGGCGGGCGACCAGCCGGATGCGGGTCTCGCGCAACCGGCGGCCCACCATCCACAGGATCCGTTCCATCAGCCTGACACCGAACTCCGGGCTGGCGAGCGAGCGCCGCTCCAACACGTCTTTGTCGAAGGCCAACACCCGGGTCTGTCGCAAGGCGATGGCACTGGCGTTGTAGCGGTACGGCGCGACCAGCACCGACCAGCCGACGGGGTAGCCCGCATCCGTCACGTCGCGCACCGGGATCTCCGCCACCGCGGGCTCCTGGCCGTCGCCGGCGACCTGGGCCTGGAAGGAGAGCCGGACCGCGCCCGAGAGCAGCAGGAACAGCACGTGTGCGGGGTCGCCCTCCGTGAGCAGCAGGTCATCCTGGCGGTAGGTCTCCGCTCGAGCGTGACGAGCCAGGTAGTTGAGATCGTCCAGGGCGAACGGCTCGAAGAACGGGGACCTGAGCAACACATCCAGCACCGGGTCGTTCACCGCTCACTCCCCCTTTCCGGAGGCCAGTCCGGAGGTCATCAGCAGCACCTGGCGGGTGTCCTTGAGCCGCTCGGCGACGACGGCCGCCACCCGGCCGAGGATCTCGTAGTGCAACCGCGGGTCTGCGGCGAACACCTCGTCGAACGCCGACCGGGGCATCACGAGCAGCCGACAGGGCTGCTCGCAGCGCACGGTGGCGGTGTTGCGGTAAGGCGGGCGGAACACCGACCACCCGATCAGCGCCCCCCGCTGCGTCGTCGAGCCCACCAGCAGGTCGTCCACACCCTCGAAGCGCAGCAGGAACGCGAACGGGCCGAACGCCGAGCCGGGCGCGTTCATCCTGCCGGTCGGGTGCGCCGACCT
>JAKDLQ010000213.1 GCA_030452775.1 Micrococcales bacterium
ACGGCACCAAGCCCGTGGCGGGGGGTGATCGCTGCGGGCGTCCTCGCCGCAGCACTCGGCAAGGCGGCGCAGCTGCCCTTCTCCTTCTGGCTCTCGCGCGCCATGGAGGGCCCCAGCCCCGTGAGCGCCCTGCTGCACTCGGCGGCGATGGTGGCCATGGGCGGCTTCCTGCTGCTGCGCGCCGAACCGTTGCTGTCATCGACGGAATGGGCCCCCGGCGTGACGGCGTGGGCCGGGGTCCTCACCGCCCTCGCCCTGGGCGCCGTGGCGATCGCCCAGACCGACCTCAAGCAGCTCCTCGCCGCCTCCACCGCATCGCAGCTCGGGTTCGTCGTGCTCGCCGCCGGCGTCGGATCCGTGGCCGGCGGCACCGCGCAGCTCGTCGCGCACGCCGCCACCAAGGCCCTGCTCTTCCTCGCGGCCGGGGCCTGGCTCACCGCGCTGGGCACCAAGCACCTCGACGGTCTCCTCGGCGTCGCCCGCCGTTGGCCCGTCGTCGGCTGGTGCGCGACGATCGGGGCCGTCTCGCTCGCGGGCCTGGCGCCCCTGTCCCTCTGGGCGAGCAAGGACGCCGTCCTCGCCGCGGCGCTCGAGCAGTCTGCCTGGTTGTATGCCGCCGGGCTGGCGGCGGTGGGCCTCTCAGCGGCATACGCGGCCCGGATCCTCGTCGTGCTCTGGCGCGCCCCCTCGCCCGCGCGGCGGCGCGCAGCACAGTCGCACCTCGACGAGGAGGGGCCGGGGACGCGCGAGGTGACACCGTGGCAGCGGGTCCCGCTCGTGCCGCTGGCCGCGGGCGCTGCGGTACTCGGCCTCCTCGCGTTGCAGCCGCTGGCGGGCGCGGTCGCCGATACGGTCGGCGGCAGCCCGGTCGCCGTGTCGCCGCGCGAGCTCGCTGGGTCTGCGCTGCTCGCGGTCGTCGTGGTGCTTGCCGTGGTGCGGTGGGGGACGCCGCGCCTGGCCTGGGCCGCGGGCTGGCTTGGTCTGGAGCGGGCCGCCCACCGGCTCGTCGTCGATCCGACGCTGGCGCTGGCGCGAGGGCTGGATCGCCTCGACCGCCGCCTCGATGGCGTCGTGACCGGCGCCGCCACCGCGACGATCGGCCTCGCCGGGATCGCCGAGCGGTCCGACCGCGGCGTCGACACGGCCGTCCACCGGTTTGCTGGCTGGGTCCGGCGGCTGGGGCGGTTCGCTCGCCGGCCGCAGACCGGCCAGGTGCATCACTACTACCTCGAGGCGGGGGCGCTTATCGCTGCCGGGCTCCTCCTGCTGCTGACGGTGAGGTGACCGTGCTCACCTTGGTGGTATTCCTCCCGCTCGCAGCCGCCGGCGTCCTCGCGGCCGCGCCGCGGATCGGTGATGCCGCCGCCCGCTGGGCCTGGCTCGGTGTCACCGTCGTCGAGGTGGTGCTCGTCGCGCTGGTCTGGGCCCGCTACGAGGCGCCGGCCGCGGGACACCTCGCACTCGACGAGCAGGTGACGTGGATTCCCGGGGTACGCAGCAGCTATCACGTGGGCGTCGACGGGCTCTCGCTACCGCTCGTCGCGATGACCGCCGTCGTGTTCCTCGCCTGCGCGGTGCACTCCCTCCGGGAGCGGCGCCGCCCGCGGCTGCACGCGGCTCTGCTGCTGTTCCTACAGAGCGTGAGCCTGGGACTGTTCGTCTCGGCCGACCTCATCCTCTTCTTCGTCTTCTTCGACCTGTCGATCGTCGGGATGTACTTCCTCATCGCCGGGTGGGGCCACGAGAACGCCGCACGGTCGGCGCTGCAGTTCTTCCTCTACACCTTCCTCGGGTCGCTCGCGCTGCTGGTCGGCTTCATCGGCCTCTACGTCGCGGCCGACCCGCACACGTTCGACATGCTTGAGCTCACCGCGGCGATGCCGCTCGCGGGCCAGGGCCTGGCCGGGGGTCTCGTCCTCGCCGCGATCCTTCTGGGCCTTGCGGTGAAGACCCCGACCGTGCCGTTCCACACGTGGCTGCCGCCCGCGCACACGGACGCGTCGGCGGTCGGCTCGGCGGTCCTGGCCGGGGTGCTGCTCAAGATGGGCACCTACGGCTTCGTCCGGATCGCGATGCCGATCCTGCCCGAGGCGTGGCGGGCGTGGGCGTGGGTCATCATCGTGGTCGGGATCGTCTCGGTGCTCTACGGAGCGCTCGTCGCGCTGGCCCAGAGCAACCTCAAGCGGATGGTCGCCTACACATCGGTCAACCACATGGGCTACATCGTCGTCGCGGTCGGCGCGGCCGGGCTGATCGCGGGCGACACCGCGGCGGCGCGGTCGGTCGCCGTGACGGGCGCTGTGACGCAGATGGTCAGCCACGGCCTGATCACCAGTGCCCTGTTCCTCCTCGTCGGCACCCTGCGCCAGCGGGCCGGCACCTACGAGATGGGCGAGTACGGCGGCCTGGCCCGCACCGCGCCGCGGCTCGCGGGCCTCTTCGCGGTCGGAGCGTTCGCCTCGCTTGGCCTGCCGGCCCTGTCCGGCTTCATCGCCGAGTTCCAGATCTTCACCGGCAGCATCGCGGTGGCGCCGGTGACGGCGATCATGTTGCTCGGCATCCTCATCACGGCCGCGCTCTTCCTGCGGGCGCTACAGCGGGTCTTCACCGGAGAGCCACGCGGTGCCTCCATCGGCTTCGCGGACCTCCATTGCCCGGAGGTGTGGGCCGCCGGCATCCTGCTCGCGCTCTCCCTGCTCATCGGCGTCTACCCGCGGCCGCTGCTGTCGGCCATCGAGCCGGCCGCCTCCGCCGTCGTCGCCCTGCTCGGCCGCTGACCCGTGGAGACATCCATGCGGCCGCTGCTGCTCCTGCCCGAGATCCTGCTCTTCGCCGGTGGCCTGGCCGCGCTCATGGCCGGGTCGTTCCTCGAGCGCGACCGCCAGTGGATCACCCGAGTCGTGGCGGCAGTCGCCCTGACCGCGAGCATCGTCGTCTCGGCGGTCGGCCTCACCGGGGCACCCCAGGCCGCCTTCGAGGGCACCTATGCCATCGATACCGCCACCGGCGTCGCCCGGATCGCGGCAGGCCTCGGCGCCTTGCTCGTCATCGGCATCGCCGGAGACGAACTCGCTGGCTGGGCCCGCGAGAGCGAGACCTATGCGCTGATCCTCTTCTCGACGACCGGCACGATCGTGCTTGCCGGCGCCAGGGACCTGCTCGTCCTCGCCGTCGCATTCCTGCTCGCGAGCATCCCCCTCTATGGGTTGATCGGCATGGTGCGCACCGCGCGGGGGGCCGAGGCGGCGATGAAGACCTACCTCATGGGCGCCCTCTTCGGGATCGTGCTGCTGCTCGGAGTGACCATTCTCTACGGGGTGGCCGGCAGCTCCCTGCACGCCGACCTTGCCGAGCGCCTCGCGAACGCGCCGAGTGCCGCGGTGGCCGCCGGGCTGCTCGCCGTCATCGCGGGCCTGATGTTCGAGGCGGGCGGGGTGCCCGCCCACTTCTGGGTGCCGGATGCGGCGCAGGGCGCGAACGGGACGGTCGCGACCTTCCTCACCACGGTGCCCAAGATCGGGGCGCTCGTCGCGATCTACCGGCTCGTCCTCGTCCTCCCCGACACCCTCTCCTGGCCGCTGCTCGTCGGTCTGCTCGCGGCAGTCAGCATGACACTCGGCAACCTTGCGGCCTTCTGGCAGCATGACCCGCGCCGCCTGCTGGGATGGTCGACCGTCCGCCAGGTCGGCTTCCTGCTCGTTCCCGTGGCCGTGGCGGGCCGCAGCGAGCTCGCGCTTCCCTCGCTGCTGCTCTACCTCGTCGGCTACACCGTCACGAACATCGCCGCCTTCGCCGTCACGACCGCGCTGCCCGACCGGCGCGACCTGGCCGACTACCGAGGCCTCTCGCGCTCCCGGCCCTGGCTCGCGGGCTCGCTCGTGGTGGCCCTGCTCGGACTCGTCGGCACCCCGCCGGCCGCACTCTTCGTCGGCAAACTCACCACCGCCACCGCGGCCTGGGACGGAGGCATGGCCTGGGTGACCGTCACTGTCTTCATCAACAGCCTC
>JAKDLQ010000013.1 GCA_030452775.1 Micrococcales bacterium
CGGGCCACCACCGCCGCCTGCGCCGCAGCCGGCAACCCATCAAACACCCCCGCAGGCACCCCGGTCACCGGCTCCAGCAGCTCACCGAACGACACAGACGCGACCCGCCCCGCGGTGTCTGTCTCGGTCCCCTGAAGGGTGCTACCTCTGCTCATACTCGAACACTAGTACCCACCACCGACAGTGGTGTGAGGCGACGATGTCAACTGAGCACGCAGCACCAGCCAGGCCATCCACCCAGCAGTCGGTCGCCGATATCGAGGACGCCCAGGCACGTCAGCTTGCGAGTATCGCCTTGGCCTTGTCTGCGGGCAGCAGGTCGAGGCGCAGCGGCTCACGGGTGAAGGAGCCGGTGCCGTGCGAGACAGAGCGCAGGTCGATGGGGTAGCGGGAGAGCTCGGCCTGCGGCACCTCGGCACGCACGATGGTCCAGCCCCCGTCCTCGCCCGGCTCGGTCCCGACGACCTGGCCCCGACGGCCACGGAGGTCGGCCATGACGGCGCCGAGGTACTCGTCGGCCGTCGTGATGGCCACGGTGTCGATGGGCTCGAGCAGTGCCACGGTCGATTCGTTGGCAGCCTCCTTGAGGGCCACCGCGGCCGCGGTCTGGAAGGCGACATCGCTCGAGTCGACGGAGTGGGCCTTGCCCTCGACGAGGGTGACTCGCACATCGATGACGGGGTGCCCGGTGAGCAGGCCCTTGCCCAGTTGGGCGCGGACCCCCTTCTCGACGGACGGGATGAACTGGCGCGGCACCGAGCCGCCGACGACCTTGTCGACGAACTCGATCCCGGCCCCGCGAGTCAACGGCTCGATCTCCAGCGAGCACACGGCATACTGCCCGTGCCCACCGGACTGCTTGACGTGCCGGCCCTGCGCTGTGCACCGGCGGACGAACGTCTCGCGCAGCGCCGTGCGATGCGGCTCCGCGGTCACCGTGACGCCGTAGCGCTGCGACAGCTGCGCGATGATGTCGTCGACGTGCGCCTGCCCCATTGTCCACAGCACGACCTGATCGGTCTCGGTAGCGTGCTCCATCCGCACCGTCACGTCCTCGGCGACGATGCGCTGCAGCGCACCGGCGAGCTTGTCCTCGTCGGACTTGGACGCGGCCCGGATCGCCACCGGCAGCTGCGGCTCCGGCAGCAGCCACGGCGCCACGACGGCCGGCCGCTCCACGCAGGACAGGGTGTCGGACGTCTCGGCCCGGGTCAGCTTGGTCACGAGCGCGACATCGCCGGCGATGACGGTCCCGCGGGGCCGGTGCGTGTCGATGAAGGGCGCGGACAGCGGGCCGACGCGTTCCTCGTCGTCATGGGCAGGGTGCGCCGGGACCTCGCGCCCGATGAAGTCACCGAGGTGGCCCGAGACGTGCACGGTGTCATCGACGCGGAGCGTCCCCGAGAAGACCCGGACGAGGGAG
This sequence comes from Micrococcales bacterium, assembly GCA_030452775.1. Classification (GTDB taxonomy): domain Bacteria; phylum Actinomycetota; class Actinomycetes; order Actinomycetales; family Dermatophilaceae; genus JAKDLQ01. The sequence continues at coordinate 1,424 of JAKDLQ010000013.1, forward strand.
AGCCGCCCGATGTACTGATCGGTGGTGGTCCGCACCACCTCTGCCACGAGAGGCTGTGACGGGTCGCACGCGATGCCCGTGATCTCCCCGCCGACCGGGGATGTCACCGGGGGCAGCGGGTGCACGGTCGGATCCGGGAAGGCGCGCTCGATGAGCCCGAGCAGCTCCTCGACGCCGGCCCCGGTCTGCGCCGAGACGGGGATGATCGGATAGAACGTCCCGCGGGTGATCGCGGTGCGCAGGTCCGCGATGAGCGCATCGGACTCGATCGTCTCGCCGTCGAGGTAGCGGTCGAGCAGGGTCGCATCCTCCGACTCCTCGATGACCGACTCGATGAGCGCGTTGCGCGCGTCCTCCTGCTCCTCGGACCGTCCGTCCGCATCCCCGGTGATGAGGCCGACCACACCTGTCACGTCGCCCTTCTCGATGACCGGCCAGTGCGTGGGCCGCGCGTCGCCGAAGGTTCGCCGACAGCTCGTCACCGTCGCGGCAAAGTCGGCGCGTGGCTGGTCGAGGTGGCTCACGACGACGGCGCGTGGCATCCCGACGGCCGAGCACTCGCGCCACAACAGCGAGACCGGACGGTCGATGTCATCGGCTCCCGAGACGACGAAGATCGCCGCGTCGGCCGCCCGGAGCCCCGCGCGCATCTCACCGACGAAGTCGGGGAATCCCGGCGTGTCGATGAGGTTGAGGGCCAGGCCCCCGCTCTCGATCGAGGCCACCGACAGGATCGTGGTCCGCACGTGCTCGGTGTCGGCGGTCCGGTGACCCGGCACCCGCGCGGCCACGAGCGCGTCGAAGAGCGTCGTCTTGCCGGCCCCGCCAGGCCCCACGAGCACAACATTACGGATGTCCTGCGGCGAGGCGGGGTTGGGGGCCGCAGGAAGGTCTGATCTGCCGGTCTGTCTCGCCATGCCCCCACCCTTCCGCGGTTGCACGCTCGTCACAAGACCACCGACGTCGTATGCCGCCGAGCTCACCCCTCGCGGCCCCTCGGCCGTGCCCACGGGTTCCGGCCGAGGCCGGGGTCGCCGAGGCCGGGCTGCGACGCGCCGCCTTGGGGTTTCGGACGAGATTTCGAGCGACCGCTGCTCTGCTGCTACTCTGGAGCACTGACCGGTTGTCTGTGCCCGCCGATATGTCGGCGTGGCAACGACAACGTGCAAGAGAAGCTCGCTTCCACCCGCGTCGGCCGCTTGGTCGCCGGGTTACCAGGTCCGTGCGAAGCGCCCCGTCTCCGGGCGGAGCGAATCGCACACGGTGACGCAGAGGCAACTCGGCGGCATACGAACACCTTGGGAGACATGGGCTCCTCGTGCACGCGCGAGGAGCCTTCTTCGTGTCCGGCAGCACGATCCCATCGTTTCGATCTAAGGAGCACCACATCACCGAACCTCGCATCAACGAGCGCATCCGGGTCCCGGAAGTGCGCTTGGTTGGCCCCAACGGCGAGCAGGTCGGCATCGTCCGCGTCGAGGACGCGTTGCGTCTGGCCGAGGAGGCGAACCTCGACCTCGTCGAGGTGGCTCCCATGGCCAAGCCGCCGGTCGCCAAGCTCATGGACTTCGGCAAGTTCAAGTACGAAGCCGCCCTGAAGGCACGAGAAGCACGCAAGAACCAGGTCAACACGGTCATCAAGGAGATCAAGCTCCGGCCGAAGATCGACCCGCACGACTACGGCACGAAGCGTGGCCACGTCGAGCGGTTCCTCAAGGCGGGCGACAAGGTCAAGGTGACGATCATGTTCCGTGGGCGCGAGCAGTCCCGCCCAGAGCTGGGTCGCCGCCTGCTCGATCGTCTCGCCGAGGACATCTCGGATCTCGGCTTCGTCGAGTCCTCACCGAAGCAGGACGGGCGCAACATGATCATGGTCATCGGCCCGACCCGCAAGAAGGCCGAGGCCAAGGCCGCGGCGCGGCGCTCCCGCGAGAAGAGCAACGCCGAGGCGCGCGCGGCAGAGACGACGATGCCGGCCGGGAGCGCCACCGCCGAGTGAGCGGCCGACAGCGCTCGACCCGATCCTGCCTGCCACCGGCCCGCCACTGGCCTGTCATCCCATGCCCGCACCAACCCCATGCCGCACCAACGCCATGCCGCACCAACGCAGGACAACACGAAGGAGATCGGCGCCATGCCGAAGATGAAGACGCACAGCGGTGCGAAGAAGCGCTTCCGCCTGACCGGCACCGGCAAGGTCATGCGCGAGCAGGCCGGCGGTCGCCACCTGCTCGAGCGCAAGTCGAGCAAGAAGAAGCGGTCCATCGCGAACGACGTCGAGGTCTCCAAACCGGACGCCAAGAAGGTCAAGAAGCTTCTCGGCAAGTGAGCCGAGTCCCATCAACGAAGGAGTGTTCACGTGGCACGCGTGAAGCGGGCGGTCAACGCCCACAAGAAGCGTCGCGTCGTTCTCGAGCGAGCGACCGGTTATCGCGGTCAGCGCAGCCGGCTCTATCGCAAGGCCAAGGAGCAGGTCACCCACTCGCTCGGCTACGCCTACCGGGACCGCCGCGCCAGGAAGGGTGACTTCCGTCGCCTGTGGATCCAGCGGATCAACGCCGCAGCTCGAGCCAACGGCATGACGTACAACCGCTTCATGCAGGGCCTCAAGACCGCCGGTGTCGAGGTCGACCGCAAGATCCTCGCGGACCTCGCCGTGAACGACGCGCCCGCCTTCGCGACGCTCGTGGAGCTCTCGCGCGCCAACCTCCCCGTCCAGCCGAGCGCGAAGGCCGCCAGCTGACCGAGCCACGAGGGAGGATCGACCGAGCGCCGGGACGCCCAGTGCTGACCAACACCCGATCGGATCGGGTCAGGTCGGTGCAGGCGTTGTCCCGGCGCTCGATGCGCAGCAGGACCGGCTTCTTCGTCGTCGAGGGCCCGCAGGCCGTCCGCGAAGCGCTGGCCCACCGCCCCGACCACGTGCGCGACATCTACGTCACCTCCCGAGCGGCCGCGCGGCATGGCGACCTCATGTCCCTGGCGACCGGTGCGGAGGCACGAGTCCACGAGGTCACCGAAGAGGTCCTCGCTGCGCTGTGCGACACGGAGTCCCCGCAGGGGATCGTCGCCGTATGCCGGATGCTCGCGGTCGATCTCGACGGTGCACTGGACGGCCTGCCGCCGGATGCCGTCGTCTGCGTCTTGACCAACGTGCGCGACCCCGGCAACGCCGGCACCGTGATCCGCGGCGCCGACGCGGCGGGCGCAGATCTGGTGCTCGTCAGCGAGGCAAGCGTGGACATCCACAACCCCAAGGTGGTCCGCTCCAGCGCCGGGTCGCTCTTTCACCTGCCGATCGTCGCGGGGCTCCCGATCGAGCAGATCCTGTCATCGCTACGCGCACGAGGGGTCGCACTGCTTGCCACCGACGGCTCCGGGACGACGCTGCTGCCCGACGTCGACCTGACGCGTCCACACGCGTGGGTGATGGGCAACGAGGCCTGGGGCCTGCCCGCAACGGTGCGGGACGCCTGCGACGTCGTCGTCCGGGTCCCGATCCATGGTCTCGCCGAGTCTCTCAATCTCGCGATGGCCGCCACCCTCTGCCTCTACGAGTCGGCGCGCATCCGACACGGCTGATCCCGGTCCACCTGGTTGCCGGCGGGGCGGGCGGCCCACGTTCTTGTCCGCATCTGTCCGTGTTTACCCACATCTGTCGTCCTCGGTGAGTCTCGGTCGGTATCCTCGCCAGCATGAGCTTCTCGGAGGCGGTCCCCGACGCCGTCGCGTCGGCCATCCCGCTCGCCGAGTGGTTGCCCGACGGGCTCGTCGTCGTCGGCGAGGACAGGCGGATCCGCTTCGTCAACGCCGAGGCCACCCGCATCCTGGATCGGGCCCGCTCCGAGCTGCTCGGTCACGTGCTCGTCGCGGCCCTGCCACTCACCGACACGTACGGTCGCGACTGGTGGGCGGCCGCCGACCCGTGGCTCAGCGACACCGGTGAGGAGGGCCACGACGAGCGGCTCGTCGTCACGGGGAGCGGCCGCGAGGTCCTCATGACGGCACGCTATGTGCGCGAGGAGCCCGGAGGGGAGATCTTCCGGGTGTTCCTCGGGTTGCGCGGCGCCGAGGCCCGGCTCGCCGCAGAGCAGGACCAGGCGAGCGTGCTGACCACCGTCGCGCACGAACTGCGGGCGCCGCTCACCTCGGTCCTGGGGTTCACGAGCAGCCTGCTGCGTCGGTGGGACCGCTTCAGCGACGACCAGAAGCGGCTCATGATCGAGACGATCGAGGCCGACGCCAAGCGGCTCACCCGGCTCATCACCGAGCTGCTCGACATCTCCCGGCTCGACTCGGATCGACTCACTCTGCGGCTCGGCCCGGTCGACATCGAGGCCCTGTTGTCACGGCACCTGCTTCGCCACGACCTCGGCCTGCTCCCCGGCGACATCAGGCTCGAGCTCGGCGAGCGAGCCCGGGCAGACGGCGTGCCCGAGCTCTGGGCAGACGGAGACCGGCTCGATCAGGTCTTCTTCAACCTCATCGACAACGGCGTGAGGCACGGCGCCGGGACCATCACCGTCACCCTTGATCGCGACCCGGATGAGCCCGACGGCGTGATGGTGCACGTCGATGACGAGGGCGACGGAATCCCGGAGGCGAACCGGCCCCTGGTCTTCGGCCGGTTCTGGCACGGGCCCGACAACGCGACGTCGGGGCTCGGCCTCTACGTCGCGCGCGGCCTCGTGGAGGCACACGGCGGTGACATCGAGGTGGGCACGGCAAAGACCGGCGGCGCGAGGTTCACGGTCCGGTTGCGATCCGCCTTGTCCGGGACGACGGGCTCGGGCTCGGGCGGTGACGCGACCGGGGCCGGGTGGTCGGGTCAGGACGCCACGGCGGCCCTAGACTGACCACTGGATCCACGTCCGGTCCGATGTGATCGGGTGCGGGCCGTACTCCTTGGACCTTTGCCCCGATCGAGAGCAGCACACCCGCGCATGTCCGGACCCAACACCGACTACGACCCCGTCGAGGTCTCCGCCCTCGACCCGGCCGCGATCGAGGCGGCTTCCGAGGACGCGCTCGCGGCCATCGCCGCCGCGACCTCGCTCGATCAGCTCAAGGCAGTGCGCATCTCTCATCAGGGGGAGCGCAGCCCGCTCGCCCTCGCCAACCGCGAGATCGGTGCCCTGCCCCCGAGCGCCAAGGCCGAGGCCGGCAAGCGCGTCGGCCGGGCGCGGGCAGGGGTCGCCGCAGCCATCGCCGCACGGCAGACCGAGCTCGAGGCCGAGCGCGACGAGCGGATCCTCGTCGAGGAGCGCGTCGACGTGACGGTCCCGGCGACCCGGCGGACACCCGGGGCGCGGCACCCTATCGAGCTCGTCACGCAGCGGCTCGCCGACGCGTTCGTCGGGATGGGCTGGGAGGTCGCCGAGGGCCCTGAGCTCGAGGCGGAGTGGCTCAACTTCGACGCCCTCAACCTCGGACCCGACCACCCGGCACGCCAGATGCAGGACACCTTCTTCCTCGACCCGGTCGACTCCGGCCTGGTGCTGCGCACGCACACCTCACCGGTGCAGGTCCGCACGATGCTCGAGCAGGAGCCGCCCATCTACATCGTCGCCCCGGGCAAGGTCTTCCGCACCGATGACCTGGACGCGACGCACACCCCGGTCTTCCATCAGATCGAGTGCCTGGCGATCGACAAGGGGCTCACGATGGCCCATCTGCGTGGCGCCATCGACGCGTTCGTGCGGATCATGTTCGGCGAGGAGATCCGCACGCGGGTGCGCTGCTCGTACTTCCCCTTCACCGAGCCGTCGATGGAGACCGACTTCGTCTGTTTCGCGTGCCACGGTGCTGGAGCCGGCGACGCCGGTGGCCAGTGCCGGGTGTGCGGCGGCTCCGGGTGGATCGAGCTCGGCGGATCCGGGATGGTCAACCACAAGGTGCTGCGCGCCTGCGGCATCGACCCCGACGTCCACTCCGGCTTCGCCTTCGGCCTCGGCATCGAGCGGGCGTTGATGCTGCGCCACGGCGTGCAGGGCATGCACGAGATGGTCGAGGGCGACATCCGCTTCTCGCAGCAGTTCGGGATGGAGGTCTGACATGCGGGCGCCGCTGACGTGGCTCGCCGAGTACACCGACCTCGCGCCGGGGGCGAGCGGAGCCGACGTCGCCGCGTCCCTCGTGTCCGTCGGACTCGAGGAGGAGGACCTGCACGGGGGCGACCTCGTCGGCCCCCTCGTCGTCGGGCGTGTCCTCGCCTTCGACGAGCAGAAGCAGAAGAACGGCAAGACGATCCGCTTCTGCGTCGTCGACGTCGGACCGCACGGCCAGATGCTCACCGAGGGCAGAGCACAGGAGATCGTCTGCGGCGCCACCAACTTCGCCGTCGGCGACCTCGTCGTCGTCGTCCTGCCCGGCGCCGTGCTGCCCGGCGGATTCGCCATCTCGGCACGCAAGACCTACGGCCAGATCTCCAACGGGATGATCTGCTCCGAGGCCGAGATCGGGTTGGGCTCCGACCACGACGGCATCATCGTCCTGTCCCGCCTGCTCGGGCCGGAACGCGCCGCCGACCTCACACCCGGCGACGACGCCATCGCCCTGCTCGGCCTCGCCGAGGAGACGATCGAGGCCAACGTCACCCCCGATCGCGGCTACTGCTTCTCGGTCCGGGGCCTTGCCCGCGAGTACTGGCACTCTCAGGGCAGCCCGGCCGGAGGCTTCCGCGATCCGGCCGCGGTGACGACGCCGGAGCGTAACGAGCGAGGACACGAGGTGCGTGTCGAGGACGCGGCTCCCATCAGCGCCGTGCCCGGCTGTGACCGCTTCGTCGCCCGGGTGGTCCGCGGCATCGACGCCACCCGGCCCTCCCCGGCGTGGATGCGAAGGCGTCTCACGCAGATGGGCATGCGGCCCATCTCGCTCGCCGTCGACGTGACGAACTATGTCATGTTCGCTCTCGGGCAGCCGCTGCACGCCTACGACCTCGACACCTTGTCTGGCCCGATCGTCGTGCGGCGCGCCCGCGCCGGAGAACGGCTGACCACGCTCGACGGCGTGGAGCGGGTCCTCGACGTCGAGGACCTGCTCATCACCGATGCCGGACAGGACATCCTCGGCGTCGCCGGTGTCATGGGTGGGGCGGCGTCGGAGGTCGGCTCGTCGACGACGGACGTGCTCATCGAGGCAGCCCATTTCGACCCCGCCTCGATCGCGCGCTCCTCGCGGCGCCACCAGCTCGTCTCCGAGGCGTCGAAGCGTTTCGAGCGAGGCGTCGACCCACAGGTCGCCCCGGCGGCCGCCCAGCTTGCCGTCGAGCTGCTCACCGCCCACGGGGGCGGTGAGGCCGATGACGGTGTCACGGATGTCGACGACACGACGAGCCCGGCGGCATACCGCCTCGATGTCACGCAGCCGGGCCGGATCGTCGGTGTCGACTACCCCCGTGAGCGTGTCGTGCAGATCCTGCGCGACCTCGGCTGCGAGGTGACAGCCACCGGCGACGAGAGGCACGTCGAGGTGAGAGCGCCGTCGTGGCGTCCCGACCTCGTCGACGGTCCCGACTACGCGGAGGAGGTCGCCCGGATCGAGGGCTACAACACGATCCCGTCGATCACCCCCACGCCCACGGGCGGGCGCGGCCTGACCCACGCACAGAAGGCGCGCCGGGTCGTGGCGAACGCGCTGGCCGGTGCCGGCTTCACCGAGGTGCTCACCTATCCCTTCGTCGCCGAGGATCTCGCCGACCGGCTGATGATCTCCGCCGGTGACGAACGGCGCCACGCCGTGCGCCTGGCCAACCCGCTCTCCGACGAGCGACCGCTGCTGCGAACCAGCGTCGTGTCGACCCTCGTCGACGCCCTGCGCCGCAACGTCTCCCGCGGCCATCGGGACGTCGCCCTCTTCGAGCTCGGCATGGTCTTCCGGCCCGGCGGGCCGCTCGATCAGGCTCCGATCCCGAGCGTGCTCACCCGTCCCTCCGACGAGGCGCTGCGCCAGGTGTATGCCGCCGTGCCGGCTCAGCCGCGCCGGGCCGGCATCGTCGCGAGCGGGCACATCGAGCACGCTGGCTGGTGGGGCCCGGGGCGGCCTGCGGACTGGAGCGACATGGTCGTGGCGGTCCGGTCGGTCGCAGCCGCGCTCGCCGTGCCGGTCCTTGTCGTGGGCGACCATGGCCACCGGCCGTGGCACCCCGGACGATGCGCGCGCGTCACACTCGAGGACGGCACGCTCGTCGGTCATGCCGGTGAGCTGCACCCCAAGGTGCTCGCGGCGCTCGACCTGCCGGCCCGTACGGTCGCCGCGGAGATCGACATCGACGTGCTCATCGCGGCCAGCGACCGGGCGGTCCAGGCGCTGCCGTTCTCGACCTACCCGCCGGCGCTCACCGATGTCGCGCTGCTCGTGCGATCGGACGTGCCGGCCGGCGAGGTCGAGGCGGCTCTTCGCGCCGGCGCAGGGGACTGTCTGGAGGCCGTGGCGCTCTTCGACGTCTACGAGGGCGACCGGCTCGAGGCGGGTCATCGGTCACTGGCCTACCGGCTGACCTTCCGGGCCGCCGACCGGACCCTGACGACCGATGAGGTCAACGGCTTCCGCGACGCCGCGGTCGCCGTTGCGGCGCAGGCCACGGGGGCCGTCCAACGGTGACCCGGCGACGGTGTATGCATCGCCGTGTATAGTCATACATCGTGATGAGGGCGGCGGTTGCGGGTGCCAGTGGGTATGCAGGGGGAGAACTCCTGCGGCTGCTGCTCGCGCACCCGGAGTTCGAGGTGGGCGCTGTCACCGCGGGCAGCAACGCGGGGGCACGGCTGGGCAGCATCCACCCGCACCTGACGCCGCTGGCAGGCCGGGTGCTCGAGGACACGACGGCCGGGGTACTCGCGGGCCACGACGTGATCTTCCTCGCCCTCCCGCACGGGCACTCGGCCGCCCTGGCCGAGCGCCTTCCGTCCGACGTCGTCGTCATCGACTGCGGCGCGGACTTCCGGCTCGAGTCCGAGACGGCGTGGACCGCCTTCTACGACACGCCGCATGCCGGGTCGTGGCCCTACGGGATGCCGGAGCTGTGCGCCAAGGGCGGGGAGCAGCTGCGCGCCGGCCTGGTCGGGGCGCGGCGGATCGCCGTGCCCGGGTGCTATCCCACGGGCATCTCCCTCGCTCTCGCCCCAGGCCTGGCGGCCGGGGTGCTCGCCCCCGACGATGTCGTCGTCGTCGCCGCCTCAGGCACATCCGGTGCCGGCAGGTCGCTCAAGGCGCACCTGCTCGGCTCCGAGGCCATGGGGTCGATGTCGGCGTACGGCGTCGGCGGCGCGCACCGGCATACCCCCGAGATCGAGCAGAACCTCTCGCGCGCGGCCGGCACGCCGGTGACGGTGTCGTTCACGCCGACGCTGGCGCCCATGCCCAGAGGGATCCTCGCCACGTGCACCGCCCGGATCGCCACGGACACCGACCCGGCTGCTGTCCGGTCCGTCTGGGAGGCTGCCTACACGCCGGAGCCGTACGTGCACCTGCTGCCCGAGGGCACCTGGCCCCGGACCGCCGATGTGCTGGGGAGCAACAATGTCCACCTGCAGCTGGCCCTCGATGAGCGCGCCGGACGAGTGGTCGTCGTGTCGGCGGTCGACAACTTGACCAAGGGCACGGCGGGCGCCGCCGTCCAGAGCGCCAACCTCGCCCTCGGCCTCGACGAGACCCTCGGCCTGCCACTGACCGGAGTTGCGCCATGAGCGACCAGCCACCACGTCCGATCGTCGCGCTTCCCCAGGGGTTCCGTGCCTCCGGCGTGAGCGCCGGGCTCAAGGCGAGCGGCAGCCTCGACCTCGCGCTCGTCGTCAATGACGGACCTGACCATCATGCGGCCGCCGTCTTCACGAGCAACCGTGTCGTGGCCGCGCCGGTGACATGGTCGCGCCAGGTCGTCAGGGATGGCCGGGTCGATGCCGTCGTCCTCAACTCCGGCGGGGCCAACGCGTGCACGGGCGCGCCCGGCTTCCAGGACGCCCACCGCATGGCCGAGCACGCCGCCGAGGCGGTCGGCGTCTCGGCCGGTGACGTCGTCGCCTGCTCGACCGGGCTCATCGGTGAGCGCTTGCCCATGGAGAAGGTCATCGCCGGGATCGACGCCGCAGCGGCGGCCCTGAGCCCGGACGGGCACGGGAAGGCTGCCGCTGCCATCATGACGACCGATACCGTGCCCAAGGCGGCTGCTCACGCGGGCGCCGCCTGGTCGATCTCGGGGATGGCCAAGGGCGCCGGCATGCTGGCCCCAGCGCTCGCGACGATGCTCGTCGTCCTCACGACCGACGCCGTGGTCGATCCCGCAGACCTCGACGCGGCCTTGCGTTCGGCCACCGCGGTCTCCTTCGATCGCATCGACTCCGACGCCTGCATGTCGACCAACGACACCGTCGTCGTCCTCGCCTCCGGCGCCTCGAAGGTCCGGGTGTCGAGAGAGGAGCTGTCCGCCGCCCTGAGCGCCGTCTGCCGAGACCTGGCGCGCCAGCTCATCGCCGACGCCGAGGGGGCGGCTCACGATGTCGAGATCGAGGTGCGCGCCGCGGCCAGCGAGGCCGATGCTCTCGAGGTGGCCCGGGCGATCGCGCGCAACACCCTGCTCAAGTGCGCGATCTTCGGCAACGACCCCAACTGGGGCCGGGTGCTGGCCGCGGTGGGGACGACCCGGGCGGACTTCGACCCGGACCGGCTCGACGTGTCGATCAACGGGGTCCAGGTGTGCCGCGCCGGGGGCGTGGGCGATGACCGGGCCCTCGTCGACCTCGCACCCCGGGAGGTCCACGTCCTCGTCGACCTGCACGCAGGCTCGGCCGCCGCCACCATCTGGACCAACGACCTCACCTACGACTACGTCCACGAGAACTCGGCCTACAGCACATGAACCACGCGGCTCCCGACTCCGCTCCAACGCCGACCCCGCCTGTGGCGCAGACGCGGCCTGTGCACGCCGGCCCCGCCCCAGACGCACACCCGCAACTGCGGGGCGTCATCGATGCGGCCGCCATCCGGGTCGCGGCGGGCAAGGCGCAGACCCTCGTCGAGGCGCTGCCGTGGCTCGAGCGTTTCCGCGGCGCCCTTGTCGTCGTCAAGTACGGCGGCAGCGCGATGCTCGACGATGCGCTCAAGCTGGCCTTCGCACAGGACGTCGCCTTCCTCCGCTTCGCTGGGCTGCGCCCCGTCGTCGTCCACGGCGGGGGTCCGCAGATCAAGTCGATGCTCGCCCGCCTGGGCCTCGAGAGCGAGTTCAAGGGCGGGCTGCGCGTGACGACCCCCGACGTCATGGACGTCGTCCGCATGGTCCTCACCGGGCAGGTCGGCCGCGAACTCGTCGGCCTGCTCAACAAGCACGGACCCATCGCCGTCGGACTCTCCGGCGAGGACGCCGGGCTCTTCGGCGCGCGGCGTCGCGGCACGCAGATCAATGGGGAGATGATCGACATCGGCCTCGTCGGGGATGTCGAGAGCGTCAACCCGTCCGCCGTTCACGACATCCTGGCCGCCGGGCGCGTGCCCGTCGTCTCGACCATCGCGCCCGACCTCGATGTCGACGGCCAGGTGGTCAACGTCAACGCCGACACCGCGGCCTCCGCCCTCGCGGGCGCACTGGAGGCCGAGAAGCTCGTCGTCCTCACCGACGTCGAGGGCATCTACTCCGCCTGGCCGGACCGGGCATCGCTTCTGTCGAGCATCGACGTCACGGCCGCCCGGGATCTGCTCACCCGCGTCGACGCCGGCATGGTCCCCAAGCTCGAGGCGTGCATCCGTGCCGTCGAGGGCGGCGTGCGCCAGACCCACGTCGTCGACGGGCGCAAGCCGCACTCGATCCTCCTTGAGATCTTCACGGACGAGGGCATCGGCACCATGGTGGTGCCGGATGATGGGGGGCGGAAGTTGTGAGCGAGGAACGAGTGAGGCCCGGAGCGGAGGGAAGAGGCGCGGCAGAAGACGTGAGCGCCGACCGGAGTGAGGACACGAGCGAGGAACGAGCGAGGCCCGGAGCGGAGGGAAGAGGCGCGGCAGAAGACATGAGCGAGTCACGCGGGCTGCTTCGCCGGTACACCGACTCGATGATCCAGGTGTTCGGCACGCCTCAGCTCGTCCTCGCCTCGGGTCAGGGCTGCTGGGTGACCGACGTCGACGGCAACCGCTACCTCGACCTGCTCGCCGGCATCGCGGTCAACGCCCTCGGCCATGGGCACCCAGCACTCGTGCAGGCGGTGGCCAGCCAGGCCGAGACGCTCATCCACATCTCCAACTTCTTCACCTCCGAGCCCCAGGTCCGTCTCGCCGAGCGGCTGCTCGACCTCGCCGCCGCACCCCACGGCTCGGGCGTGTTCTTCACCAACTCCGGCACCGAGGCGATCGAGGGCGCGATCAAGCTGTCGCGGCGGACCGGTCGGCGCGCCATCATCGCCATGGAAGGGTCCTTCCACGGCCGATCCACCGGCGCCCTCGCCCTGACGCACAAGGCCGCCTACCGAGAGCCGTTCGGCCCGCTCATCCCCGAGGTCCGCTTCGTCCCGCCCAACGATGCCGCGGCGCTGCGATCGAGCGTCGACTCGAGCACGGCGGCCATCTTCGTCGAGCCGATCCAGGGCGAGGCGGGCGTGCGTCCCCTCACCGACGAGTACCTCCGCCTGGCCCGCGAGCTGGCCACCCGCCACGGCGCACTGCTCGTCGTCGACGAGATCCAGACCGGCGTCGGCCGCACCGGCGTCTGGTTCGCCCATCAGGACAGCGGGATTGTCCCGGATGCGATGACCCTCGCCAAGGGTCTCGCCGGTGGCGTGCCCATCGGCGCCCTCGTCACCTTCGGCGTCGAGGTCACCGGGATGCTCGGAGCCGGCCAGCACGGCACGACCTTCGGCGGCAACCCGCTCGCCTGCGCGGCCGGACTCGCCGTCCTCCACACGATCGAGCGGGAGGGGCTGCTGGACAACGCGACCCGAGTCGGGGCGATCATCGGAGCTCTCGAGATGGACGGGGTCTCGGCCACCCGCGGACGAGGGCTCCTGCGTGCGATCGAGCTCGACGGCATACCGGCAGCCGCAGCCGCCACCGCGGCGCGCGAGGCCGGCTTCATCGTCAACCCGGTCACGCCCACGACGCTGCGGCTCGTCCCACCACTCATCCTCTCGGAGGCCGAGCTGGGGCAGTTCACCGCTGCTCTGCCGGCCGTTCTCGAGCGGGCGAGGAGGGCGCCTCGATGAGCCGCACCCAGCGCCAACGCCGCATCGTCGAGCTCTTGGAGGAGCACGAGGTACGCAGCCAGGGCGAGCTGTCCGACCTGCTCGCGGCCGATGGCATCGAGGTGACCCAGGCGACCCTGTCGAGGGACCTCGTCGAGGTCGGGGCGGCCAAGGTGCGCCGCGGCCGCTCGCTCGCCTATGCCGTCCCCACCGAGGGCGCCGAGCCGGCACCGGTCGGCGTGATCGGCGCCGAGGGCGGCACCTCACGGCTGCGACGAGCGGCCGAGGAGCTGCTTGTCTCGGCGATCTCCGCGGACAACCTCCTCGTGCTCAAGACGCCGCCGGGTGCGGCCAACTACCTCGCGTCGGCCATCGATCAGACCCGTGACCCCGACGTCCTTGGCACCATCGCCGGCGACGACACCATCCTTGTCATTGCGCCGTCGCCCCCGCAGGCGGCCGCGCTGGCCACCCGGCTGCTCGACCTCGTCGGCCCCCGCGAGTGAGCCCAACGGAGAGGAGAGCACGACGATGACGATCGACCCTCAGCAGCCCGACTCTGCATCGATCAGCTTGTGGGGCGGCCGGTTTGCCGGAGGCCCGGACGAGGCTCTCGCCGCCCTCTCGAAGAGCACTCACTTCGACTGGCGACTCGCATCGCACGACCTCGCCGGCTCACGAGCGCACGCGAGGGTGCTGTATGCCGCCGGGCTCCTCACCGAGGGCGACCTGGCCGCGATGCTGGCCGGGCTCGACCGGCTGGAGGCGGACGTCCTCGCGGGCGAGTTCAGGCCGGCGGAGGGGGACGAGGATGTGCACACCTCACTCGAGCGCGGGCTCCTCGAGCGCGCCGGACCCGAGATCGGCGGGCGCCTGCGCGCCGGCCGTTCGCGCAACGACCAGGTCGCGACGCTCTTGCGGATGTACCTGCGCACGCACGCCCGGACGGTGTCGGGCCTCATCCTCGACGTCGTCGATGCCCTGCTCGCCCAGGCGGACCGCCACCTCGGTGTGGCGATGCCGGGGCGGACCCATCTGCAGCACGCGCAGCCGGTCCTGCTCGCGCACCACCTGCTCGCCCACGCCTGGGCCCTGCTGCGCGACGTCGACCGCTTCCGGGACTGGGATGGCCGTGTCGATGCCTCGCCGTACGGCTCCGGGGCACTCGCCGGCTCGTCGCTCGGCCTCGACCCCGAAGCGGTGGCCCGCGACCTCGGCTTCTCGCGGGCGGTCGAGAACTCCATCGACGGGACCGCGTCGCGAGACTTCGCCGCGGAGTTCGCGTTCGTCGCCGCGATGACCGCGGTCGACATCTCGCGGCATGCCGAGGAGGTCGTGCTCTGGGCGACCAAGGAGTTCTCGTTCGTCACCCTCCACGACTCGTACTCGACGGGCTCGAGCATCATGCCGCAGAAGAAGAACCCCGACGTCGCCGAGCTCGCCCGTGGCAAGGCGGGCCGGCTCATCGGCGACCTCGCGGGCCTGCTCGCGACGCTCAAGGCGCTGCCACTGGCCTACAACCGCGACCTGCAGGAGGACAAGGAGCCCGTCTTCGATGCGATCGACACCCTCGAGGTGCTGCTGCCGGCCTTCTCGGGCATGGTCGCGACGCTCACCTTCGACACCGAGCGCATGGAGTCCCTCGCGCCGCAAGGTTTCGCGTTGGCCACCGACGTCGCCGAGTGGCTGGTCCGCCGCGGCGTGGCCTTCCGGGTGGCCCACGAGGTCGCAGGTGCCTGCGTCAAGGAGTGCGAGAGCCGGGGCATCGAGCTGTGGGACCTGACCGACGACGACTTCGCCCGGATCAGCGAGCACCTGACCCCAGGCGTGCGGGAGGTGCTCTCGGTCGAGGGGTCGTTGGCATCGCGCGATGCCGCCGGCGGGACCGCGCCGGCCCGGGTCGCCGAGCAGCTCCTCGAGGCCCGGTCACGCGCCGCGTCCGCCCGCGCGTGGGCCGTCGCTACGGTCTGACGTATGCCGCCGCGCCCGACCCGCCTGCCCCGCGACTTCTTCGCCCGCCCCGGCCTCGACGTGGCGCCGCACCTGCTCGGGTGCCGGGTCACCCACGCGGGGGTGACGCTGCGGCTCACCGAGGTCGAGGTCTACGCGGGTCAGATCGACCCGGGATCGCACGCATTCCGTGGTCCGACGCCGAGGACGGCGGTGATGTTCGGCCCGGCCGGGTTCCTCTACGTCTACTTCACCTACGGGGCGCACTGGTGCGTCAACCTCGTCGTGGGACACGAGGGGAGCGCCGAGGCGATCCTCCTGCGCGGTGGCGAGGTCCTCGCGGGACGCGACCTGGCACGGGACCGGCGGGCCGGTATCCGTGAGCGGGACTGGGCGCGAGGGCCCGGCCGCCTCGGTCAGGTCCTGGCCCTCGGTCGGGCCGAGTCCGGATGCGACTTCTGCCGTCCCGCGATGGGGAAGCCCGTCGACTTCGTCGTCGAGAGCCCCGACACCCCCGTCGACCCCGGGCGGGTCCGCACCGGGCCTCGGGTGGGTGTCAGTGGTGCGGGCGGCGACGCGGAGATCTACCCGTGGCGGTTCTGGATCGACGGCGAGCCGACCGTGTCGGCGTATCGGCCCGGGGTCCGCCGGGCGCGTCAGTGACAAGGCCGGCGGGGCGCTTGGGTAGGTTGGTGCGTATGGAGATCGACGCCGTACTTCGCCTCATGCAGGACGTCGCGGCGAAGGTCATCACGCCACGGTTCCGGTCTCTCGACGAGGGCCAGATCGCCGAGAAGAAGCCCGGAGACCTGGTGACCGTTGCCGACCGCGAGGCCGAGGTGCTCATCACCCGGGCCTTGCGCGAGGCCTATCCCGACGCGGTGATCCTCGGTGAGGAGGCGAGCCACGTCGACCCTGACCTGCTCCACCGCTACGCCGCAGCGCCACATGCGTTCACCGTCGACCCGATCGACGGGACGAAGAACTTCGTGAAGGGCTCCCCCGACCACGCTGTCATGGTCGGCGAGGTGAGAGACGGTCGGGCGGTGCGAGCGTGGATCTGGCAGCCGCAGCACGAGCTCGCGTACGTGGCCGAGTCCGGTGCCGGGGCCTACCGCAACGGGGTCCGGCTCACCCGGGTGCACCCGGACCCGGCATCGCTTCGTGGTGTCACCTCGTACCGACGGTGGATCGGCACCGCGCTCGGTGACCTCCCGCCGATGGAGCTGACGTGGGTGTGCTGCGGCGTCGACTACCCGCAGCTGGTGCAGGGTGCGGCCGACTACATCGTCTACCGCGGCACCGCCCCGTGGGACCACGTGCCCGGCTCACTCCTGCTGCACGAGGCCGGCGCCTTCCTCGGCACCTTCGACGGGGCGGAGTACGCCCCCCAGATGCCGTCGCCCCGGGGGCTGGTCGCCGCGGCGGACCGTGCGACATTCGACCTGGTGACCGGGCTGCTGCCGGTCGTTGGCGTGGCCGACCCGTCGGGTC
>JAKDLQ010000214.1 GCA_030452775.1 Micrococcales bacterium
GGCAACCTCAGCCACCAGATCGAGCACCACTGCTTCCCCGACCTGCCGAGCAACCACTACTACGACATCGCCATCGAGGTCCGCGAGATCTGCCAGCGCTACGGCCTGCCCTACACGACCGGCCCGATCCACCGCCAGGTCGGCCAGGCCTGGGCCAAGGTCTTCCGCCTGGCCCTGCCGCCGCGGCGCCTGCCGAAGGCGCCCGTCAACGACGAGCCGCCGAGCGCCCGTCGCGGCTCCCCCCTGCCGATGGTGGCCCGGCTTGGCTGAGCCCGCACGCGCTGAACCGACACCTGGACGGCCCTCCCGTTCGGCTGCCTTCTTCGACCTGGACCGGACGCTCATCCGGGGCTCGGCCAACTACCCGCTGGCCATCGCCGCCTTCCGGGGTGGGTTCGTGCCGTGGGGCGACCTGCTGAAGGACACGGTCAACGCGTTGATCTTCCACCGCAAGGGCTCCACCGACGAGGGGTCGGCCGCCCTGCGCGAGCGGATCCTGCGGGCCGTCGCCGGGACGAAGCAGGCCGACATCATCCATCTCGGCGACGAGATCGTCCCGGGGATCGTCGCCAGGCTCATCCCCGAGTCGGCGCGGCTCCTCGCCGAGCACCACGCGGCGGGCCGGGACCGTCTCGTCGTCTCGGCGTCGCCGATCGAGCTCGTCGGGCGCATCGCGGCGGCGCTCGGGCTCGAAGGCGCGGTCGCGACCCGCAGCGAGCTCGCGGACGGTCGCTACACGGGGCGGCTCGCCGGTGAGTTCTGCTACGGCCACGGCAAGGTCATCGAGATCGAGAAGCTGGCCGCCGAGCGCGGCTACGATCTCGAGGCGTCGTTCGCCTACAGCGACTCGATCAGTGACCTGCCGATGCTGGAACGGGTGGGCACCGCCGTCGCCGTCAACCCCGACCGGGAGCTGCGCGCCCTGGCGCTCGAGCGCGGCTGGCACATCGTCGAGCTCGACGGCAAGCGCCGCTGAGGCCCGCCGCACTCACCACCCCGCTGCAGTATGCCGCTGTGCCCGGCCCCAGCCGCGCGCTCGCTGGGCGCGGAGCTGGGACGCAGCCCGGCGGCATACGGCATCGGTGGTTGCGGTGTTGGCGACTACCAGGAGGCGTGCAGCGGGCGGCCCTCGGCGTAGCCCGCGGTGCTCTGGATGCCGACCACGGCGCGCTCGTGGAACTCCTCGATCGTGCGTGCCCCGGCATACGTGCAGCTGCTGCGCACCCCGGCGATGATCTGGTCGATGACGTCCTCGACAGACGGCCGATCCGGGTCGATGTACATCCGCGAGGTGCTGATGCCCTCCTCGAAGAGGGACTTGCGCGCCCGGTCGTAGTTCGACGCGCTGCTCGTGCGGCCGAGCACGGCGCGTGAGGAGGCCATGCCGAACGACTCCTTGTAGTGCCGTCCGTCGCTGTCGGTGTAGAGGTCGCCGGGCGACTCCAGCGTCCCGGCGAACCACGACCCGATCATGACGTTGGAGGCGCCGGCCGCGAGCGCCAACGCGACATCACGCGGGTGCCGCACACCGCCGTCGGCCCAGACGTGCTTGCCGAGCTCCTTCGCCGCCGTGGCGCATTCGAGCACCGCCGAGAACTGCGGGCGCCCCACGGCCGTCATCATCCGGGTCGTGCACATCGCGCCCGGCCCGATCCCGACCTTGACGATATCGGCGCCGGCCTCGATGAACTCGCGGGTGCCGGTCGCCGACACGACGTTGCCGGCGACGATCGGCACCTGCGGGCCGAGGGCACGCACTGCGCGCAGCGCCTCGATCATCCGGTCCTGGTGGCCGTGCGCGGTGTCGATGACGAGCGCGTCGGCGCCGGCCTCGAGCACCCCGGCGGCCTTGGCCGCGACGTCGCCGTTGATGCCCACGGCCGCGGCGACGCGCAGTCGCCCCTGCTCGTCGACGGCAGGGGCGTAGAGGCCGGCGCGCAGCGCCCCACCCCGGGTGAGGATGCCGACGAGCTCCCCCTGCCCGGAGACGACCGGCGCGACCTTGCGTCCGGCGTGGATGAGCCGCTCGAACGCCTCCTGCGGATCGATGTCGTCGGGCAGGGCGATGACGTCCTCGCGCATGACCGCCTGCACCTGGGTGAAGCGATCGACGCCGGTGAGGTCCTTGTCCGCGACGACCCCGACCGGCTTCGGCCCGTCGACGACGATAGCGACGCCGTGGGCGCGCTTCGTCAGGAGCGCGAGCGCCTCACCGGCCGTCTGGTCGCGCTCGAGGGTGATCGGCGTGTCGTAGAGCAGGTGACGCTGCTTGACCCACCCGATCACGTCACGAACGACCTGGAGCGGGATGTCCTGGGGGATGACGGCGATCCCGCCGCGACGGGCCACCGTCTCGGCCATCCGCCGCCCGGCGATGGCCGTCATGTTGGCCACGACGAGCGGGATCCTCGTCCCGGTCCCATCGGGCGTGGCGAGGTCCACGTCGAGGCGGCTGGTCACCGCCGACCGGCTCGGGACCATGAAGACGTCGTCGTAGGTCAGGTCGAACTGCGGCTGGACGCCGTTGAGGAAGTGCACGATCCCTCACTCTACGGTGACCGGTCGCTCCCCCGGCCGTATGCCGCTTGGCGGGCTGGCTGGGCCGCTGGGCGGCTGGGCGGCTCGCGCCGGGGAGCCTCGGCTCGGCTACTCGGGGAGCTAATCGCCAGCCTGAGCTCAGGTACGGCTCATGTATAGTGAAGCCCGCCGCCGGAGCAGTCCGGCGCTTCGTTTGCGCTGAAGGGCCTGCCCGATGCGCCGACCCGGCCAGGTAGCTCAGTTGGTACGAGCGTCCGACTGAAAATCGGAAGGTCGGCGGTTCGACCCCGCCCCTGGCCACCAGATCGACAACACTGCCAGGCCATTTAGCGAGGGCGACGTCGCCCTTCGCGGCCTCGAAGGGCTGAATCTGCTGACGGATCAGCACTTGACCCCGCCGATCCGTCGTATGTACAGTCGCTATACACACACATTGGGAGAGAGCCGTCATGAGCACCACCTCCATGCGCTCCGCGAAGAGTCAGCAGATCAACTTCCGCGCCACGGACCGTCAAGCTGAAGTCTTGCGACGGGCCGCGGCAGCAACAGATGTGACCCTCACCGACTTCGTCCTGGACAGCGCCGTCGACCGCGCCGAGAAGATCCTTGCCGACCGTCGGTGGTTCAGCGTGTCTCAGGATCAATGGGATGTATTTGTCGAGCTGCTGGACGCCGCGTTGCCATCCACTGAGAAGTTCCGTGCGCTGCAACGCCGCCCTGACGTGTTCGCCGACCGCGAGTGACCGATCCGCCTTCCAGGCCGCGCAAACTAGCCCGACACAACGACGTCGCGGGGTTCAGGAGCGGCGCTTCGGAACTCGACGACTGGCTCCGCCGATACGCCTGGGAGAACCTTCGTGCCAACAACGCGATCACCTATGTCTCAGTCGTGGGTGATCGCGTCGTTGGTTACTATGCCATTGCATCCGGGGCAGTCGACCTGACGGCCGCGCCTTCGGCTCTCAAGAAGGGTCCGCGACCCGACCCGCTGCCGGTCATTGTCTTGGCTCGGCTCGCCGTTGACGTTTCAATGGCGTCTCGTGGTATCGGGGCTGGTCTGCTGCGCGACGCCTTGGAGCGGGCGGCACACCTCAGCGACTCGATTGGGGCTGCTGCCCTGCTTGTACACGCACGCGACACAACCGCTCGTGACTTTTACCTCCACAACGGAGACTTCCTGCCATCCCCCATTGACGACCTCCAGCTCCTGGCACCGATGAAGGAGCTCAGGTCGCTGTTCTTGACATAACACTCTGGTCGCATCGTTGCGCAACCCACGAGAGTCTCCGGACCACCGCTGGGCTACATCCGGCCCAGCGCCTCGTTGGCCGCCGCCAGTTCCGCGACCTGCGCCGTCAAGGCC
>JAKDLQ010000215.1 GCA_030452775.1 Micrococcales bacterium
CGACGCACGACACGAAGCGCTCCGAAGATGTCCGCGCCCGCCTCGCCGTGCTGGCCGAGCGCCCGGCCGACTGGGCGAGCTGGGTGTCCCGGGCCCGCACGCTCGCCGCGCCGCATCGCTCCGATCGGCTCGACGCATCGACGGAGTATCTGCTCTGGCAGACGCTCGTCGGCGCCTGGCCCATCGACGCCGACCGGCTCGGCGCCTACGCGACCAAGGCGGTCCGGGAGGCCAAGCTGCACACCACGTGGACCGAGCCCGACGCGGAGTACGAGGAGCAGGTCCTGCGTTTCGTCACCGGCATCACCACGGACGGCGAGATCGGCCGGCACGTCGCCGACTGGCTCGAGGCCACCGCCCCGCTCGCCCGGGCCAACATCCTCGGGCAGAAGCTCGTCCAGCTGACGATGCCCGGGATCCCCGACGTCTATCAAGGTACAGAGCTGGTCGACCTCTTCCTCGTCGACCCCGACAACCGCCAGCTCGTCGATCACGGCCTGCGTCGCGACCGGCTGGCGCACCTGGACTCCGGGGGCAGACCGGCCGACCTCTCGGACGAGAAGCTGCTCGTCACCACCCAGGCGCTTCGCCTGCGCCGAGAGCGGCCCGAGGCCTTCATCGGTCCCGACGCGGACTACACCGGCCTGACCACCGACTCGGACCATCTCGTCGCCTTCGCGCGCGGAGCCCGTGACCGCCCGTCCGCCATCGTCCTGGCCAGCCGGCTGACCGGGACGAGGACCGGCCGGAGCTGCGGTGACGGCTGGGGTGACTCATGTGTCGAACTGCCAGCGGGCCGATGGCGGGACCGCCTGTCCGGCACGCAGGTCGAGGGCGGCAGCTGCCGGGTGGCCGATGCGCTGCCCGCCCACGCGCTGCCCGTCGCCCTCTTCGAGCGGATCGCCGGCGATGAGGTCGACCCCGAAGGCTCCCCATGAGTAGCCGCGACTTAAGGGTGTGGGCGCCCACCGCATCGAGCGTCGACCTGGTCCTGGACGCCTCCTCGGCGCCGATGGAGCGACGATCCGGCGGCTGGTGGTCGGCTCCCCGTCCTCCCGGTGAGGGCGAGATCGACTACGCCTACAGCCTCGACGGAGGCAGCCCTCGTCCGGACCCGCGTAGCCCCTGGCAACCGCACGGCGTCAACGCACCGAGCCGTACCTTCGACGCAACGGTCTTCGCCTGGACCGACGAGGACTGGCTCGGACCCCGGGAGGGGGTCGGCGTCCTTGGCAGCGTCATCTACGAGCTGCACCTCGGCACCTTCACCGCCGAGGGCACCTGCGATGCCGCCGTCTCCCGCCTGGGGCACCTCGTGGACCTCGGCGTCGACGTCGTCGAGGTCATGCCGGTGGCGGCCTTCGGGGGGAGCCATGGCTGGGGCTACGACGGAGTGCAGCCGTATGCCGTCCAGGAGGCCTACGGCGGACCCGCGGCCTTCCAGCGCTTCGTCGACGCGTGCCACGCGATAGGGCTCGGCGTATGCCTCGACGTCGTCTACAACCACCTGGGCCCCACCGGCAACTACCTCGCGGAGTTCGGACCTTACTTCACCGATGCGCATCACACGCCCTGGGGTCCCGCCGTCAACCTCGACGGGGAGGGCAGCCACGAGGTCCGTCGCTGGATCATCGACAATGCGCTGCGGTGGTTCGAGGACTTCCACCTCGACGCGTTACGCCTCGATGCCGTGCACGAGCTGCGGGACGCGTCCCCGCGCCACATCCTCGCCGACCTGTCCGACGAGACCGCCGCCCTCGCCGAGGAACTCGGCCGTCCTTTGCACCTCATCGCCGAGAGCGACCTCAACGACCCGCTGACGATCGCGCCGACCGGCGACGGAGGCATGGGGATGACGGCTCAGTGGGACGACGACGTCCATCACGCCCTCCATGTGGCGCTCACGGGGGAGCGAAGCGGCTACTACGAGGACTTCGGGGGCGGGACCCCGGCCTGGCCCGATGGTGGACCGCTCTCGGTCCTGGCCAAGACCCTGACCGAGGTGTTCCTCCACGACGGTCGCATGTCGACGTTCCGGGGCCGGCGCTGGGGCGCGCCCGTGGGCTCCGCGACGTCGCGGCATCGCTTCATCGCCTACCTGCAGAACCACGACCAGGTCGGCAACCGCGCCACCGGCGACCGGATCAGCGAGAGCACCTCACCTGGGCTGCAGGCCATCGGCGCGGCACTCTACCTGCTCTCGCCTTACACGCCGATGATCTTCATGGGCGAGGAGTGGCGGGCGAGCACTCCGTTCCTGTTCTTCACCTCGTTCGAGGAGGACGCGCTCGCCGCCGCAGTCCGGGACGGCCGCCGCAGCGAGTTCGCCCGGCACGGGTGGAGGGCGCAGGACGTGCCTGACCCTCAGGACCCCCGCACCCGTGCCGCGAGCGTGCTCGACTGGTCTGAGCGTCGGGTGCCCGGACACATGGAGATGCTGCACTTCTACCGCGAGCTGATCGCGGCCAGGCGCCGCCGACCCGAACTGCGCAAGTCAGACCTGAGGAGCATCAGCGTCGCCTTCGACGAGTCCGACCGATGGCTGATCATGTCCCGCGGCAAGACTCACGTGGTGGCCAACCTGGCATCAAGAGCCCAGCTGATCCGATTCGAGGATGACATCGAGCAGGTGCTCGCGGCCTGGCGGCAGACGCCTGTCATCGACGATGCCGGGCTGCTCCTCGATGGGCACGATGTCGTGGTGGTCCGGGCCCGCTGACAGAGCGAGGCTGTGCTGACCGACCGAGGCTAGGACCCCTTGATGCGGATCATGCCCTCTTGGGCGGTCGTCGCAACGAGCCGGCCACCCTGGAACATCTCGCCGAGGCCGAGGCCGCGGCCGCTCGTCGCGGAGGGTGAGCCCTGAGCGTAAAGGACCCAGTCATCGGCGCGGCCATCCCGATGGAACCACATCGAGTGGTCGAGGCTCGCGACGCGCAGGCGGGGGTCGGCCCAGACGAGCCCGTGCCGGCGCAGCACCGGCTCGAGCAGCGAGTAGTCACTGGCGTAGGCGAGCACTGCGGCGTGCAGCAGCGGGTCGTCGGGTAGCCTGCCGACAGCACGGATCCAGGTGTGCTGCTCCGTCACCTTATCGGCGCCTGGCGCGAGAAAGGTGGCGCCGTCGACCGGGCGCTGTTCGATCGGGCGTCGGAGGATCATGTTCCTCGCCGTCGCATCATCGGTCTCGGTGAGCAGGTCACTCAAGGAGCGCAGTTGCTCTGGCGGCGGCACATCGGGGGTCGACAGCTGATGCTCCGGACCGGTGCCGCGCTCCTGGAACGAGCAGGTGAATGCCATGATCGGCGCTTCCTTCTGGATCGCGTGGACGCGGCGGGTCGAGAACGACCGGCCGTCGCGCATCTCCTCGACGGCGAAGCGGATCGGCAGGGTGTCGTCCCCGGGACGCATGAAGTAGCCGTGCAGCGAGTGGATCGGGCGCAGCCCATGGGAGGCCTCGACGTCCTTGACCGTCCTTCCGGCAGCCATGACACACTGCGCGAGCACTTGGCCACCGAAGACCCGCCCGTGGGGCGCCTGCTGGCTGCGCCCCTCGAAAACTCGCGCCGACGTGGCTCCGATCGAGGCCGCCGCGTCCTGACCGCGGATACCGGTCACCGAGATCTTCGCGGTGCCGAGCTCGGTCAGGGTCAGGACGTCGAGGAGGTCGGCGAAAGCTCTGGCGGATTCATCGCTCACGGGATGACCTTAGGACACCGGGACCCGCGACACACACAGTGCTGACAGTCGCTCATGCATCCAGCGCGAGCGCGAGCGGCAGGACTGCCGGCACACCGGCCTCCCGGAGCAGCGCGCTGGCGATCGTCATCGTCCAGCGCGAGTCGGCCACGTCGTCGACGAGCAGCACG
>JAKDLQ010000216.1 GCA_030452775.1 Micrococcales bacterium
CGGTCGGCGGCCCGCAGGCGCGCATGGTGCCGCGACGGGGTCGCCGAGCCACCCAGGACGAGCGCGGTCGCCAGCGCCGCAAGCACCGAGACGAACGCCACGAGCTTGGCGCGCATCCTGATCGTGAAGACGACCGGACCTCCCGATGTCTTGCCTGGCTTCTGCACGCGGGCCACCCCAAGTGAATCGAAATTCTGGACCTCAGCCAACCGGCTGCCCGGCACCGGGTGCGCCAACCGGCGGCGCGGCGATGCAGGTGTCCCTACCTTAGGCCGACGAGGCCCCTGTTGTCGTGAGTTCGCCCAATCACGAAACCCCGAAGGATGCCCGTGGGGGCATGATGACGCCGTGACAGCCAGGTGACGACGGTGGGGCAGGTGGGGCTTGAACCCACGACCGACGGATTATGAGTCCGCTGCTCTGACCGGCTGAGCTACTGCCCCGGTGACCTGCGCGGTGACCTCGCCGTGGGAGGACCAGGTTGCCGCAGGAGTCTATGCGACCACGCGCGACCGCATGCCACCACCGTAATCCCGCCGTCTACAGTCGAGGGCAGACCAACGCTGCCGAGACCGCCGAGCCGGGAGGACCCATGAGCGAGGGCATTCGTGCCGCTTCCGTCGATGACGTCGAGCCGGGGGAGGCCCTGGTCCTGCCGCTCGAGCTGAGCCGCACCGACGAGCCGATCTCGCTCTTCCGGGACGACGATGGCACGTACTACTGCCTCGATGATACGTGCTCCCACGAGGACGCGTCCCTCGCCGAGGGATGGATCGAGGCCTGCGAGGTCGAGTGTCCACGCCACGCGTCCCGCTTCTGCCTACGCGATGGCACCGTGCAGTGCCTGCCGGCGACGAAGGATGTCGCCGCCCATCGCGTCGAGGTGCGCGACGGCGACGTGTTCGTCTTCCCAGGGGTGCCCCCCGATATGGATTGACTCGGTAGGAGAGATCCGGTAGCGGGTGACCGTCCCCTCGTCGCGCGATGCCCCGCCGACCCCGAGTCTGGTGCAGTTGTAGCCGATGGTGCACAATGGGCCACGTGCCACGAGAGTGAGCACAGCGGCATACGTCATATTGGCGGACGTAACCGATGGTGCGCAGGTCGTTGGGGAAGACGTCCCTCGCACCAGAGGAGGTCCGGATGTCTGCCGCGATGTCGCGTACCGCGACTCGAGGGGTCGTGTTCGTACACGCAGCCCCTACCGCGTTGTGCCCGCATGTGACGTGGGCCATCGAGGCCGTGCTGGGGCAGGGGGTCGCGCTCGACTGGATCCCTCAGCCCATCGCGCCTCGCCTCATGCGGACCGAGCTGTCCTGGAGCGGACTCGTTGGCACGGGAGCCGCGCTCGCGAGCGCGCTCCGTGGCTGGGACGGGCTGCGCTACGAAGTGACCGAGGAGCCGAGCGCGGTGGCCGACGGGTCCCGCTGGTCCTACACCCCGAGTCTTGGCATCCACCACACCATGACGTCGGTCAGCGGGGACGCCGTCATCCAGGAGGACCGCCTGCGCGACGCGGTGGCCCGCACCCGCGGTGATGTGTCCGCGCTGCAGGACGAGATCGACGAGCTGCTCGGTGTGGCGTGGGACGCGGAACTCGAGCCGTTTCGCTACGCCGGGGAGGGCGCACCAGTACGCTGGCTGCACAAGGTCGGCTGAGACGAGGAGAGCCCGGGCGGTCCGTGCGCCCGGGCCTTCCTCGTGCCTCCACGTGCTCGTGACGTATGCCGCTGGGCTGGGCCCGCCCGGCGGCATACGCCTACGGTCTGTGCCGGCTCCTCAGACGCTCGTGATGGCGAGGGCAACGTTGTGGCCACCGAACCCGAAGGAGTTGTTGAGCGCGGCGATATCGCCGTCGGGCAGGCTCAGCGGTTCGCCGGTGACGACGTTGAGGGGGATCTCGGGATCCTGGTGATCGAGGTTGATCGTCACGGGCACGGTGCGGTGGTAGATCGACAGGATGGTGACGACCGCCTCGAGGGCGCCGGCCGCTCCGAGGAGGTGACCGGTCATCGACTTGGGGGCCGTGACGGGGATGCTGTCGGCGAGCTCTCCGAAGGCCGCTTTGATCGCCTTGTACTCGGCCACGTCACCCACCGGCGTCGATGTCGCATGCACGTTGATGTGGCCGATGTCCCCCAGGGACAGGCCGGCCCGCTCGATCGCGTAGCGCATCGCCCGGGCCGCGCCAGAACCCTTGGGCTCCGGGGCAGTGATGTGGTGGGCGTCGGCGGATATCCCGACGCTGGCGAGCTCGGCGTAGATCCGGGCGCCACGCGCCTTCGCGAACTCCTCCGACTCGAGCACGATGATCGCCGCTCCCTCCCCGAGGACGAAACCGTCGCGGTCGACGTCGTAGGGGCGTGAGGCCTTCTCGGGCTCGTCGTTGCGGGTCGACAGCGCCTGCATGGCGGCAAACCCGGCGATGGGCAGGGGGTGCACCGCGGCCTCGGTGCCACCGGCCACGACGACATCGGCTCGGCCCGAGCGGATCATGTCGATCGCATAGCCCATGCTCTCGGCGCCAGAGGCGCAGGCGCTCACCGTCGCGTGGGAACCGGCGCGGGCGCCGAGCTCGAGGGAGACGGTGGCAGCGGGGCCGTTGGGCATGAGCATCGGCACCGAGAGTGGGTAGACCCGACGCGGCCCCTTCTCGCGCAGGTTGTCCCACTGGTCGAGCAGGGTCCAGACCCCGCCGATGCCGGAGCCGACCGCCGCTCCGAGCCGCTCGGGGTCGACCTCGGGGGAGCCGGCGTCGGCCCAGGCCTCGCGGGCTGCGATGAGGGCGTACTGGCTCGAGGGGTCCAGTCGGCGTGTCTCGACCTTGGCGAGGACATCCTGCGGCTTGGTGTGGATCGTGGCCGCGAAGGTGACGGGCAGGTCGTACTTGGTCACCCAGTCGAAGTCCATCGGTCGGGCGCCGGAGCGACCGGCCAGGATGGCGTCCCACGTCTCCGTGGTGGTGCCGCCCACCGGCGAGGTGACACCGAGTCCGGTGACGACGACGCGGGTGTCGCTGTTGGACGTCATGATGACGTGCTCCTTGAGGTCAGCTGCCGCTGGGCAGTTCTGGTTGGTTGAGGATGAGGATGGCGCTCGGGACGCGCGGCTCTGTTCCCGCGCTCGGGCGCCGAATGCGTGACCGGTCCGGACCGGAACCGGGTGGACCGGTCACGCGCGCACGGTTCAGGACTGGGCGCCGCCGATGAAGGTGACCGCATCACGGACGGTCTTGAGGTTCTTGACCTCGTCGTCCGGGATGCGCACGCCGAACTTCTCCTCGGCGTTGACCACGATCGTCATCATCGACAGGGAGTCGATGTCGAGATCGTCCGTGAAGGACTTGTCCAACTCCACTGACGTGGTGTCGAGGCCGGTCTCTTCGTTGACGATCTCGGCAAGACCGTCGAGGATCTCCTGCTCGGACTGAGCCATGTGTCTTCTCCTTCGTTGGATGTGCGGGTTGGTTGGAGCTGGGGGGTGATGCGGTGGTCTGGAATCACCCGTCCGGACCAGCGGGAGTCACGGCTCAGGGTAGGACGATGACCTGAGCGGCATACACGAGCCCGGCGCCGAAGCCGATCTGCAGCGCCAGCCCGCCGCTTGGTGCCTCGTGCTCGGCGAGCATACGGGTGGTGGCGATCGGGACGGAGGCCGCCGACGTGTTGGCCGTGGTGGCGATGTCGCGGGCGATCGGCACGTCGGCGGGCAGCTTGAGCTGCTTGGCCATCGCGTCGATGATCCGCATGTTGGCCTGGTGCGGGATGAAGGCGTCGAGGTCGGTGATGCTGATCCCGGCGGCATCGATCGCCTGTTGGGCCACCCGCGCCACCGACCAGACGGCCCACCGGAAC
>JAKDLQ010000217.1 GCA_030452775.1 Micrococcales bacterium
AGGAGCGGACGTACACGATCACCAGGCACATGGGGCGTCCCCGGGCCAACCTGGACAAGGCGCTGCAGTTGGCGGCGGAACTCGAGGATGGGGAGCTCCTCCGTAAGCAGGCCCTGGCCAAGTGAGGGTCGTCGACGCCAACGCCCTGCTCTATGCGGGACCGATCTGTCCGCGCAAGTAGGTCCGCGTGTGCCGCAGCCGCCATCGCGACCAGCACGCTCAGACGGCCGGTCGCGACATCGTCAGCGGCGACCCGACGCAGCCGCCCAGAATGCGGCCAGGGCGAAGGCCAGCGGGAGGAAGAGCGGGCTGCCCACCTCGGGGCCCAGCGTCACCGCCAGGACGGCCCCGCCGGCCGTGATGGTCACCGCGGCCTCGATGCGGCGACGTCGCACATCTCGTGGGTCGGCTCACGTGCCTCGCTCGGCACCCGGCTGCACCGGAGCAGCGTGCAGGAACCGATTCACCTCCCCAACCGGAGATCACCGGTGTCTCCCTCTCACCTCGGTGAGGCGAGCGAGTGCTTCACGCCGTTCCTCGGCGTGCTCGACGATGCGGTGTGGGTAGCCGTGCGCGTAGCCGTCCCGATGCCGCCACGGCTCGTGCACCGCCGGGCCGACCAGATGCGCCAGCTCGGGCACCCAGCGCCGCACGTAGGTGCCGTCGGGGTCGAAGCGCAGCCCTTGGCTGACCGGGTTGAAGATACGGAAGTACGGTGCAGCGTCGGTCCCCGTGCCCGCCGTCCATTGCCAGCCGTGGTTGTTGGAGGCGAGATCGCCGTCGATCAGGTGTTGCAGGAAGTGCTGCGCGCCAATCGGCCACCAGGTGTGCAGGTCCTTGACGAGGAAGCTCGCCGTGACCATCCGTAGCCGGTTGTGCATCCAGCCCTCGGCGAGCAGCTGTCGCATGCCGGCGTCAACGAAGGGGTAGCCGGTCCGTCCGGTCCGCCACGCATCGACGAGGCCGGGCTCGTCGTCATAACGCAGCCCTCGCAGCTCGCTGCGCCAGTCACGCCAGGCCGAGCCAGGGTCGTGCCAGAGGACGTCGGCGTAGAACTCGCGCCACGCGAGCTCAGTCACGAAGCGGTCGATCGCACTGGTGTTCGTGGCGTCACGGCACCGCGCGAGGTCGCGCAGCAGGGTGCGTGGGTGCACCTCGCCGTACTTGAGCGGGATCGACATCCGGCTGGTCGCATCGTGGTCGGGACGGTCACGATCGTGCGCGTATGACGGGAGCCTGTTCTTGAGGAAGGCCTCCCACCGAGCGAGCGCGGCGCGTTCTCCGGCCTCGCCCAGTCCCCGGGCCCCGTTGGCCGGGTCGATGGCCTCGCTGGGGATGCCGCGGCGCCAGTCGATCTCCGCGCACCCGGCGGGAGCCGGCCAGTCGTGGTCGCGCCACGCCTTGGCGAAGGGCGTGAAGACACGGTAGGGCGCGCCCTGGGCATTGCGGACGAGACCCGGATGGACGGCATACGGGCTCCCTGTGCGGATCAGCCGAACACCCATCGTGTCGAGCCGAGCAGCGACGGCAGCGTCCCGGCGCCGTCCGTAGGGGGTCGACTCGGCGGAGACGTGGACCTCGCGGGCACCGACCTCTGCGGCGACTGCTGGTAGGAGATCGGCCGGGTTGCCGGTGCGCACGACGAGGGCTTGGTCCAGGTCCGCTCGGAGGGCGGCGATCGAGGCCATGAGGCGCTCCGTCCGCGCGCCGGCGCTGCCGAGCAGCCGGGGGTCGAGGATAAAGAGCGGGAGCACGCGGTCTGCTCGCTCAGCCGCCGCCAGTAGCGCGGGGTGGTCGCTGCGGCGCAGGTCGCGCCGGAACCACAGGATGCTCGTGGTCACGACATCCTCGCCCTGGCCAGCCGGGCCGCGACGGCGTCCCAGACCCGGACGGGCAGCACGGACGCGGTCTTCATGAGTAGGGCCATCCGTAGCGGGAAGACGATCTCGTGGTCGCCGCGCTCGAGCCCGTCAGCGATGGCGTGGGCGGCCCGATCCGGGTCGATCAGGAAGGGCATGGGGAAGGAGTTGGCCTCCGTCATCTCGGTGCGCACGAAGCCCGGCGAGATCGTCGTTACGCGAATCCGCCTCTGCGACAGGGAAGCCCGAAGTGCTTCGAGGAGGTTGAGCTGGGCTGCCTTGGTTGCTCCGTAGGCCTCGGCACCGGCGAGGCCGCGGTAGCCGGCGACCGAGGCGATGCCCGCGAGGTGCCCGGCGCGGTCGGTGACCATTGATGGCAGGACGGCGGCGAGCAGGTTGTTCAGGCCGAGCAGGTTGACCTCGACGTGGCGCGCGAAGGCCTCTCTGTCCCAGTCGAGCGCGTCGAACTGCTGCCACGTGCCTGCGCTCCACACGACGAGGTCGATCCCGCCGAGTCGCTCGCGGACGGCGTCGGCGGCCCGCGCCGTACCCTGGGCGTCGGTGACGTCGTACGGGACCACGACCATGCGTCCCCGGGACACGTCCTCGAGCCGGTCCTCGCGTCGGGCGCTGATCGCCACGCGTGCGCCGCGCGCGAGCAACTCGCTCGCGAGGGCCGCGCCGATGCCGCTCGAGGCGCCGACCACCCAACAGCGTTGTCCGGCCAGGTGCCGTGCCTGGCTCATGGGTCGCTCCGCAGGGCGGCGGGTTCGAGCCGCAGCTGGGCGACGTCGAGGTAGCCGGCCCGGAAACCGGCCTCGCTGTAGGCGAGGTAGAACTCCCACGTGCGACGGAAGGCCTCGTCGAACTGCTCCGACCGGATTGTCGGCCACGCGGCGAGGAAGCTCGCCCGCCACTGGCGCAGGGTCTCGGCGTAGTCCTGACCGAAGGTGTGCTCGCGGGTCAGGCGCAGCCCTGCCGCAGTTGCGTGCTGCTTGACTGCGGTCGTCGAGGGGATGATCCCGCCGGGGAAGATGTGCTTCTGGATCCACCCGTGGGAATGGCGGGTCGCGAGGTAGCGCTCGTGGGAGATGAGGATGGACTGCAGCGCGATGGCGCCGCCCGGGCGTAGCAGTCGCGCGAGCGTGGCGAAGTAGTCGGGCCAGTACTGTTCGCCGACGGCCTCGATCATCTCGATGCTGACGACCGCGTCGTAGCCGCCGGTGATGTCGCGGTAGTCCTGGACCACGACCGCGACCTGCCCGGTGAGGCCGGCGGCGGCGATGCGTTCTCGGGCGAGGTCCGCCTGCTCGACCGAGAGGGTGACCGTCGTGACGGCGGCGCCGCGGCGGCCTGCCTCGATGGCCAAGCTGCCCCAGCCGGTACCGATCTCGAGCAGGCGGATGCCGGACCGGACTCTGGCGAGGTCGAGGGCGGCGTGGATCTTCCGCCCCTGTGCCTCGGCGAGGGTTTGCTCCTCGATGGGCCGACGGTGCTCGAAGAGGCCGGAGCTGTAGGTCAGGGTCGGGTCGAGGAAGGCTGTGAACAGGTCGTTGCCGAGGTCGTAGTGGGCGGCGATGTTCTGCTTCGTGTGGGTGCGGGAGCCACGCTGGGTGTCTGGGATCGGTCGGTCGACCAGCCGCCGCAACCGCAGCAGCCAGCCCGGCAGAGCCTCCCCGAGGTGTTCGGCGAAGGGGGTGAGCGCATCCGCGAGGTCGGTGCCCGTCGCGGCGCGCCACTCGCCTGCTGTATACCCCTCGCCGATGCCGAACTTGGGGCCTAGTGCCAGCCGGCGGAAGAACGACTCGGGTGCCGCGAGCTCGATCCGTGGACGCGGCGAAACACCTACGGCATCCCGGGGTCGATCCGAGCGCTGGCCCAGCAGGCTCCCGTCCGGCAGGGCGAGGTCGACAGGCACCCGAGAGGCCGCGGTCCGCAACAAGACCCGGGCGAGCCGCCCGCG
>JAKDLQ010000218.1 GCA_030452775.1 Micrococcales bacterium
GTCAGGTCGCGGATCACGTCGCGACTCAGGTCGCGAGTCAGGTCGCAGGTCAGGTCGCGTTTGGTGTCGCCCTGACAACACCAGACGCGATCTGGGTTGCGACACGCGGCGTGACAGTCCCGGGCGTGACCGACAGCCCCGGACGCGACAGCCCTGCACGTGACAGCTCTGCACGTGACTGACAGCCCCGGACGTGACAGCCCCGGACGTGACAGGCCTGGGCGTGGCTGCCCTGGGCGTGAAGGCGCCGGCTCACGAGGCGGGGCGGCTCAGACGTCGGTTCGGCCGAGCAGCATCCGGACCTCACCGGCGAGGATGACCGAGCCGGTGGCGATGACGGCGCCGCCGCGCCCGTCCGCCTCGGCCCGGTCGACGGCCGCCTCGAGCGCATCGGGCAGCTCGCGGGCCACCGTCACCCGCGCCTGTCCGAAGATATCGACCGCGAGCGTCCCCAGCCGCTCGGGCGTCAGGGCCCGCGGTGAGGTGGTGCGGGTGACAACGATGTGGTCGAGCACCGGTTCGAGAATCTCGAGGATGGAGACCGCGTCCTTGTCGGTGACGATCGATACGAGGCCGACGAGGGCCGTGAAGGTGAAGGCCTCCTCGATCGCGGAGAGAAGGGAGCGGACACCGTGGGGGTTGTGGGCGGCGTCGACGACCACCGTGGGCGAGCGCCGGACGATCTCGAGCCTGCCGGGGGAGGTCATGGCCGCGGTCGCCGCCGTCAACAGCTCGGCATCGAGCGCCTGGCTCCCGCCGCCGAGGAAGGCCTCTACCGCCGCGACCGCGGTGACGAGGTTGTGCGCCTGATGAGCTCCGTGCAGCGGCAGGAAGACGTCCCGGTACTCACCGGCCAGTCCGCGCATCGACACGAGCTGGCCGCCGAGCGCGACCTCCCGGGAGAGCACCCCGAAACCGTCGCCCTCGACCGTGATCTGCGCGCCGACGTCCTCGGCGCGGTCGGCCAGCACCCGGGCGACGTCCTCTTGCTGGGTGCTCGACACGACGATGGCGTCGCGCTTGATGATCCCGCTCTTCTCGGCCGCGATCACCTGGACGTCGTCGCCGAGCAGATGGGTGTGATCGAGGTCGATCGGGGTGATGACGGCAACCTGTCCGTCGGCGACGTTGGTCGCGTCCCAGCTGCCGCCGAGACCCACCTCGATGATCGCGACGTCCACGGGGGCATCGGCGAACGCGACGAACGCCACCGCGACGAGCATCTCGAAGAAGTTCATCCGGCGACCACCGGACCGGAGCTGGCGCTCGTCGACGAGGTCGACGAGCCGGGCTACGTCGTCGTAGGCGGACGTGAACGCATCGCGCGGGATTGGCTGACCGGACAGGGCGATCCGTTCGCGCAGGTCGTGCAGATGCGGGGAGGTGAACCGTCCCGTCGAGAGTCCCGCCTCGCGCAGGATGCCGTCGATCATCCGGCTCGTCGTCGTCTTGCCGTTGGTGCCGGTCACGTGGATGACCGGATAGGACCGCTGCGGGTCACCGGCGAGGTGCATGGCCTCTCGGATACGATCGAGCGAAGGGCCGATGTCGTTCTCCGGCGCCCGGGCGAGGATCTCCGCCTCGATCTCGCGCATCCGCTTCATCTGCTCGAGGACGTGCGCGGCCTCTTGCGCGGCGCCGTCGGGGCGGGGGCTCACGCGCTCTCCTGGTACGCCGTCAGGTCCAGGGCCACCCACACGTTGGTAGGCAGGCCGGACCCGCCGGACTCCCGATGCGTCTCGACGAAGCCGTGTCGGGCGTAGAACGCGCGCGCCTGTTCGTTGCCGTCGAGGTGCGACAGGACGATGCGCGGATGGCCGAACTCCACGGCCCGGTCACACACGGCCTTGAGAAGGCGCCGCCCTACTCCGTGTCCCTGGTGTCCCGGAAGGACGTAGAGCTTCCACAGCACGAGGTCCTCGCCCAGCACCCCGTGGGTCGCGACCCCGACGACCACGCCGGCGACCTCGGCAACGAGGGTCCGGCCCCTGCGGATCGAAGGGATCACCGCATCGGCGGTCCACCACTTGGCCAGACCCATCTGGACGTAGTCGGCGCCGGCGACCGGCTCGTATGTCGGCGGCCAGGTGCGGCGACCGACGTCGAGGACGGCATCGAGATCGTCGCCGGTGGCGCTCCGGACGATGACCTCATCGGGGTCCGCTACCGGTCCCGGCCGGCGATCCCGGCCGGGATCGCCGGCCTGCTGGTCGCTCACCGTTTCGTCACCACGATCCGGGCAGGGTGCTGGCCCCCGACGACGACCGACGTGCCGATGTCCTCGGGCAGCGGGTGGTCGGGTCCGGCGGAGGCGAACTGGGCGGCCAGGGTCTCCTCGACGATGAGGTCCCGATGGGTCACGGTCGCCTCGAAGACCTCGGGTGTGCCGACGATCGTCAGGCTGATCCGGTCGCTCACCGCCAGCCCGGCCTCGCGGCGGGCCTGCTGCACCGCCCGGACGAGGTCACGAGCCAGGCCCTCCCTCGCGAGTGCCGGGGTCACGGCGGTCTCGAGGACGACGAAACCGCCGCCAGGCACCATGGCGGTGGCTGCGGTCCCAGCGGGGTCGTGCGCGTTCCCGGCTACGACGGTCTCGATCGTGTACTCACCGTCGGCGAGCGCGATGCCGCCGGTGGTCACGGCGCCGTCGGGCGAGACGGACCAGTCGCCGCTCTTGCTGCCCTTGATGGCGCGCTGGACATCCCGGCCGAGACGCGGGCCAGCGGCACGGGCATTGACCGTGAGCCGCTGCTCGACGCCGAAATCCGCCTCACTCGCCGAGCTGAGCTCGGTCAGGGTGAGGGACTTGACGTTGAGCTCGTCGCCGATGATGCCGCGGAAGGGCTCGAGCTCCCCCGCGTCCGGGACGACGACGGTGAGCTCGGCAAGGGGCAGCCGGGCGCGCAGCCCCTTGGCCTTGCGCACGCTGGACCCGGCCGTGCAGACGTCACGGGCCCGGTCCATGGCCGTCACGAGCGCCGGATCGGCCGGCAGGTCCTCGGCGCTCGGATAGTCGGTGAGGTGCACCGACCGCTCCCCTGTGAGGCCGCGCCAGATCTCCTCGGTGACGAGGGGCAGCAGCGGCGCGATGGCCCTGGTGACGGTCTCGAGCGCGGTCCACAACGTGTCGAACGCAGTGAACGACTCGCCGCTCTCCCCACCCCAGAAGCGGTCCCTCGACCGGCGGATGTACCAGTTGGTCAGCACGTCGAGGAAGGCGCGCATCGTGTCGCAGGCCGCCGCGATCTCGTAGGCATCGAGATGCGCCTGCATCTCGACGACGAAGTCGTGGACCTTGGCGAGCAGGTATCGGTCGAGGACGTCGGTCGACGCGGTGCTGCGCTTCGCCTCGTATCCCGAGCCGGCGCGCGCGGCGTTGGCGTACAGGGCGAAGAAGGACCACGCGTTCCACAGCGGGATCATCACCTGGCGTACCCCGTCCCGGATGCCCTGCTCGGTGACGACGAGGTTGCCGCCGCGCAGGATCGGCGAGGACATGAGGAACCATCGCATCGCGTCCGCGCCGTCGCGGTTGAAGACCTCGGTGACATCCGGGTAGTTGCGCAGTGACTTGCTCATCTTCTGCCCGTCGAAGCCGAGCACGACGCCGTGGCTGACGCACGACTGGAAGGCGGGACGGTCGAAAAGCGCGGTGGCGAGGATGTGCAGGGTGTAGAACCAGCCGCGGGTCTGGCCGATGTACTCGACGATGAAGTCCCCCGGGAAGTGGTGCTCGAACCACTCGGCGTTCTCGAAGGGGTAGTGCACCTGGGCGAAGCTCATCGAGCCGGAGTCGAACCACACGTCGAGGACGTCCTCG
>JAKDLQ010000219.1 GCA_030452775.1 Micrococcales bacterium
CCGCCGTCCTCGACTGGGAGATGGCGACGCTCGGTGACCCGCTCACCGACGTCGCCCTGCTCGCTGCCTACCAGGGGGTCTCGCTGCTCGCCGGGGGGGACGTGGTCTCCGACGTCGCCCGCGCGCCCGGCTACCCGAGCGTCGAGGACCTCCTCTCGCGTTATGCGCACGGCAGCGGCCGTGACCTCTCGAGCCTCGCCTTCCACCTCGGGCTGGCCCACTTCAAGCTCGCGGTGATCCTCGAGGGCATCCACTACCGCTACGAACACGGCCAGACCATCGGAGAGGGTTTCGCCGCGATCGGCGACGTCATCGGGCCGCTCGTGCGAGCCGGTCTGCAGGCATTGGAGGAGGACTGATGGACTTCGGATTCGACACCCGGACCGAGCAGCTGCGAGCGGACCTGCTGGGCTTCATGGAGCAGCGCATCGCGCCGTCGCTCGCGAGCTTCGACGCGCAGGTCGCGGCACTGGAGG
The DNA here is from genome assembly GCA_030452775.1 of Micrococcales bacterium. Lineage (GTDB taxonomy): Bacteria > Actinomycetota > Actinomycetes > Actinomycetales > Dermatophilaceae > JAKDLQ01. The sequence continues at coordinate 477 of JAKDLQ010000219.1, forward strand.
ACCGGTGGGCGTGGAGCACCGTGGCGATCCTGCAGGAGCTGCGCGCCGAGGCCCGGGACCGCGGGCTGTGGAACGCGTTCCTCCCGGGCGAGCTCGGCGCCGGCCTCACCAACCTGCAGTACGCTCCCCTCGCGGAGATCACGGGCCGCTGTCTGCGGCTGGCCCCGGCCGTCCTCAACTGCGCCGCCCCTGACACGGGCAACATGGAGGTGCTCGTCGGCTTCGGCACGGATCAGCAACGTGCGCAGTGGCTGGATCCCTTGCTGCGCGGGGTGATCCGGTCCGCCTTCGCCATGACCGAGCCCGACGTCGCGAGCTCGGACGCGACCAACATTGAGACGAGCATCCGGCGCGACGGCGACGACTACGTCATCACCGGACGCAAGTGGTGGATCACCGGCGCGATGAACCCCGAGTGCGAGCTCTTCATCGTCATGGGCAAGACCGACCCCACCGCCGAGCGTCACCGGCAGCAGTCGATGATCCTCGTGCCACGCGACACCCCGGGTCTCGAGATCGTCCGAGGCATGGAGGTGTTCGGCTACGACGATCACGACCACGGCGGGCATGCCGAGCTGCGCTTCACCGACGTGCGGGTCCCGGCCGGCAACCTCATCGGCGAGGAGGGAGGCGGCTTCGCCATCGCCCAGGCCCGCCTGGGCCCCGGACGGATCCACCACTGCATGCGCTCCATCGGAGTGGCCGAGATGGCCATCGAAGCGATGTGCGAGCGGGTGTCGGACCGGGTCGCCTTCGGACGGCCGTTGTCGGAGCAGGGCGTGATCCGCGACTGGATCGCCGAGTCCCGGGTGCGGGTCGAGCAGCTGCGTCTGCTGGTGCTCAAGACGGCCTGGCTGATGGACACCGTCGGCAACAGGGGGGCGCACTCGGAGATCCAGGCGATCAAGATCGTCACCCCGCAGACCGTGGAGTGGATCCTCGACAAGGCGATCCAGGCGCACGGCGCGGCCGGCCTCAGCCAGGACCACGAGCTGGCGTTCGCCTTCGCCGGGATCCGCACGTTGCGCTTCGCAGACGGCCCGGACGAGGTCCACAAGAACTCGCTCGCCAAGGCCGAGCTGCGGCGGGTTGCCGGACGCGTCACGGGCCGGCACCGCTGATGGGACACTCGCGGCGGACCGGTCCGGGCAGGTGAGCGGGGTGTACTTCGAGGACTTCGCGGTCGGGCAGGTCTTCACCAGCCAGGGCCGGACGATCACCGAGACCGATGTCGTGCTCTTCGCCGGCTGGAGCTGGGACACGAATCCGCCCCACACCGACGCCGAGTCGGTGCGAGGGAGCCGGTTCGGCGAGCGGATCGCGCACGGCCTGCTCGGGGTCTCGGTGGCGATGGGCCTCGCCTCGCGGATCGGCGTGTTCGAGGACTCGTCGATCGCGCTGCTCGGGATCGACGGGTGGCGCTTCGAGGCGCCGATCCGCATCGGTGACACCGTGCACGTCTCCGTCGAGATCACCGGCGCACGCCTGACGAGCAGCGGGGATTCGGGGGTGCTGTCCCGCCGGTTCACTCTCACGAACCAGGACGGCGTCATCGTCCAGCAGGGCGAGATCGGGCTGCTGGTCGCGACGGAGCCCTCCGGTGAGCTTCCGGCTGTCGCCCGAACCGGGCTCGATGAGGCGCAAACGGCTCAGTCAGGCGACATGTCGCCCGATTGAATCGGCCACACCGCAGAGCTCGAGAAGCACCAGTGGTTCGTCCGCGCACCCGGAGGATGGCGGCCTCATGAGCGCCGACGCACAGACCGAGACGGGAGACCGCCGCCGCAGCACCCTGAGTCCGTGCCCTCCCTAGCCGAGGAAGGAGTCGTATGCCGCTGCGCCGGCACGGCGGCATACGACCCCTTCGCCGCATTCCTCGTCTCTTCTCTCGTCGCCTGGTCCGCGGCGTGCCGAAACGGTCAGGAATCAGTAAAAGATCCGGTGAAGCCCGCACTGCGCCGCCGCGAACTGTCAGCATGAGGACAGGGCCGAACGAGCCAGACTCCGCCTTGAGCGCGTGTGACACGCCGGCCCGGAGGTCAGGGGCCGACGGCCTCGGGAGGCGATGGAGATGGGGTCGATCACATACCGGCGTCGACCGCGAGCGCAGTCATGAACGTCGTCAAGGGGCCCGAGGAAACGGACGAGGTGATCGTCTCCCTCGTGGGCGACCTCGGCGTCTCGATCCGCGGGGAGCCGCTCGCGGTGCCGATGATGGCAGCGCGGCTCATCGGCTTCCTTGCGGTGCATGCTCGGCCGCTGCGCCGAAGCTACGTCAGCGGGAGCCTGTGGCCCGAGGTCGACGAGCGCCATGCCGCGGCAAGCCTGCGCACCGCGCTCTGGCGGGTGCCCTCTCGCCACGGCACGGTGCTGGTGTGCGCGACCAACAGCCACCTCGGGCTGGGCAGCAACGTGCGCGTCGACCTGCACGAGATCAGCCGGCTGGCAGCGGCCCTCGACGGTCATGGGGACCCCCCGCTGCGGTGGGCCGACGTGGCCCACGCTCTGCCCGGTCTGAGCGACGACCTGCTCACCGGCTGGTACGACGACTGGGCCGCCGCCGAGCGCGAGAGGTTCCATCAGGCCCGGCTGCATCTTTTCGACCGGATCGGCGAGCACCTGCTGCTGGAGCGTCGCTACGGACACGCGTTCGAGGTGGGTCTCGCCCTCGTGCGGGCCGAGCCGCTCCACGAGAGTGGGCACCGCATCATCGTGCGGGTGCACCTGGAGGAGGGCAACATCGCCGACGCCTTCCGCTGCTGGGAGCTGTATGCCGCTCGGCTGGCTCGTGAGGTCGGCGCGACTCCGTCACCGGCCATGGCCGAGCTCCTGCAGCCATATCGGGTGCGGCGAGGCCGGCGTGTGGCCTCGGCGCCCGCGGCGCACGGCGGCTGGGCGTCACCGCAACGGACCGTCTAACGGATCATCTCCTGTCAGGGGTCTCCGGAAGGGCCGGTCGAGCAGCGACCCGTTGCCGATGTCACCGAACCGGTCGTCGGGCAGGCCGAGCCTGCCTGGGGGTCGGATGATGCGCGGCAGCGTGTAGACGAGCCTGACCAGGGATCCGACGGCGGCGAGGGTGCCCGCTGCCGGATCCTGGCTGATGACCGCCTCGTCGCGAGTCCCGATCACCCGTGAGGTGGCCGTGACCACCAAGCCGAGGCGCTTGAGGATGTCGGTCGCAGATTCCAGGTCCTTGCCGACGACCGAGGGGATCACCGCGGCCGCCTGGCTGAGCACGACGCCGATCGCTGCGCCTGCCTGCACCCGGGTCTGGGGAAGTGGGTCCTGCGAGAGCACGATGCCGGCCGGTCCGGTTGACAGGGACGTGGCGGAGACCG
>JAKDLQ010000220.1 GCA_030452775.1 Micrococcales bacterium
CACCGTCTCGACCCACCCCGAGAGCACCCGTCCCCTGCTGCGCGTCGCGCTCGGCGACGACCTGAGGGTGCTGCGGCCCGGCGACGAGACCGTGTTCACCCTGAGCTGAGGAGTGCTCCATGCCCACCACCTACCGAGGCGTGATCTTCGACGTCGACGGCGTCCTCGTCGACTCACCGCACGAGAAGGCGTGGCGCGAGTCGCTCCGCCGTCTCATGGAGAGCGACTGGGCCGACGTGCGTTCAGCGACGACGTGGACACCCGACGCCTTCACATCGGATGTCTACGCCCGGCTGGTCTCCGGGCGTCCGCGGATGGCCGGTGCCCGCGCGGCCTTGGAGCACTTCCACGTGCCCGACATCGAGCGCCGAGTTCATGAGTACGCCGAGCTCAAGCAGCCCATGGTCGTGGAGCTCATCGAAGCCGGCGACTTCACCGCCTACACCGATGCGCTGCGCTTCCTCATCGCGGTAAAGGACGGCGGCGCGCGGGTGGCCGCTGCGTCATCCTCCAGGAACGCGCCCCTGCTCCTGACCCGGATCGACCTCGGCGCGTTCGCCGCGGAGCACGGCATCGACACGCCGTCGGTCTGGCCCGGCCAGAGCCTGCACGACGCCTTCGACGCCGACGTCTCGGGCCGCGAATTCGCCCACGGCAAGCCGCACCCGGAGATCTTCCTCACTGCGGCTCACGAGCTCGGGATCGACCCGGACGAAGCTGTGGTCATCGAGGACGCGCAGTCCGGCGTCGCAGCCGCCAAGGCCGGCGGGATGGGTGCGATCGGCCTCGCCCGCCACGATGACGCGGACCTGCTCGCGGCCGCCGATCTCGTCGTGACCTCCCTCGACGACGTCGACCTTGCGGCACTCACGCGCGGCCGGGTGCTCGCGCGGCAGGGCTGATCCGCGGCACGTCAAGGGGTATGCCGCTCACGCTCTTTCGTCGCGTGCCGCCAGCCCGGGTGGCGGGGTCTCGTGGCCCTCCGCCGGCTCAGGCGTCGCGACTGTCGCTCGGTTGCGTTTGCGGCTGCCCCTTCACTGCACGCATCTCGGCACGTGCGTGAACCGCCATCCGGATGGCGAGCACGAGAAGGAAGACGGCGAACAGGATCGATGCGAGTCGCGGGTCGAGCCAGAAGGCCAGCGCTGCGCCGCCGAGGGAGGTGGCCGCCCCGGCGATGCCGATCGCCGCGGCCGCCCTCAGGTCGACGTTCTCGTTGCGCATGCTGAGGTAGGTGGCACTCAGGCCGGTCGGGATGACCACGAGCAGGGAGACTCCCTTGGCGCTGACGTCGCTCATGCCGAGAAACAGCATCATCACAGGGACCATGAACACCCCGCCACCGACGCCGAGCAGTCCGGAGAGCAGCCCGGTGGCAAGGCCTATCCCGATGAGGACGGCGATGGTCGTTCCGGTGATCTCCAGCTCTGCTTCCCGGTTGGGGATGTGGAAGAACAGCTGCGTCGCGACCACCATCATGAAGGCGATGAACAGCCACCGCAGCCACGTCTCCGACAGCCAACCGAGTAGCCGCACACCCCAGACCGCCCCGATGACGGTGCCTACGGCGAGCAGACCGGCCACCGCGAGGTCGACGCTGCCGCGCACAAGGTAGGCGGACGCGCCGACGATCGAGATCGGGACCACCGCGGCCAGCGAGGTGGCGTGCGCGATCCGCTGCCGCATGCCGACGACGAGGACGAGAGCCGGCACGAGCAGGACGCCGCCGCCGACACCGAACAGGCCCGAGAGGAGGCCTGCCACCAAGCCGATGGCGACGAGTTGCCACAGTGGGAGTCGTGCACCTCGGTCCGGCGGGGACGCCGCAGACTCAGGCACGGCCTCACCCATCTGTCTCGTACTGACCCAGGGCGAGCTCGAAGGACTGGACGATGACGTATGCCGCTCCCGCACCGAACGGGGAGAGCAGCCAGGCCGCGATGCCTTCCAGGAGGTGGTTGACGCCGATGGCGACTCCGACGCCGGCAGCGACGGCGACGAAGTCTGTGGCCGTACCGAGCAGGATCGCCCGCTCCGACTCGGCTGCCTCCTCGTCGCGCAGCAGCAGCGCCACGACGAGGTTGAGGATCGAGAACGCCGCCACGCCGGCGAGCGCGAAGGCAAGCAGGTCGAGCTCACCTGCCGGCGGTTGGAGAATAGTCGTCACCCCGAACGTGACCGTGATCGTGATCGAGAAGCCGAATGCCTGGGCGTTGCCGTGCACGGCGGAGTGCAGTCCTCTCGCGAGGGTTCGAGCCCGAGATTCGCGATGCCTGCCCACCCCCGAAGGCTATCCGCACGGGCCACCGACACCGGCCGGGTCCTGGCAGTCGTCAGTCGCGGGCCGCCCCGAGGTCGGCGAGCATCCGCTGTTGGTGCCGGTAGCCGACCGTCTCGTAGCCGACGACGGTGACGAACGGTGCGAGCATGATCACCAGTAGGCAGACGGCCAGCGGGATGCCCGCGACGGACAACAGGACCGAAACGGTCAGCACGGCCAGCGTGCCGGCGAGGAGCAGCAGGTGGAAGGGGTCCGCCACTGACAGCAACAGCGTGTGGAGCAGGTAGACCATCAGCAGGTAGAGGGCCACCGGGATCGCCAGGAATATCACGACGGCAACCTCTCCGACCCGGGCGTGGTGTTCCAGGAACAGGCCGGCCACGTGCAGGCCGGCACCTGCCCCGGCGATCCCCATGAGCAGCGGGATGTGGCCATATCCGAACAGGTACCCGCGGCGGCGGCGATGGCTCAGCACCTCCCCGAACGGCGTGGCGAAGTAGACCCACCACATGCCGAACGTCAGCCCGACACCGGCGACGACGACGGCGACTGCATCACCTGTCCAGTGGGTCCGATCTCCACCCCGAGCAGGCCGGATGACGAGGCGACGGTGCCGACCACTCCCTCCCCGAGCGTGATGATCGCGAACAGGCTGTATCTCTCTGCGACGTGGTGCGGGTGCCACGGCGTCCCGCTCGCCGCGCCCTGGCTGAGGACCGGCAACAACAGTTCCAGCACGGCGAGAGCGAGGAAGACGCCGATGACGACCGTGGCCGGCATACGGACGAACGCGAGGGCCACCCAGCCGACCTGGGCAACCGCGGTCCAACGGATGTTCGCCATGGCGACGCGGCGGTAGGGGGCCGACTCCAGCGCCACGCGCCACCACTGCGCGATCATCGCGACTCGCATCACCACATAGCCGATCACCATGGCGCGCAGCTCGAGATGTCCACCCTCATCGACCGAACGGAACAGGGCCGGCAGCCCGAGCGAGAAGATGACCACGCCGACCATCTGCAGCATCGTCAGCACCCGGAAGAGCCAGTCGTCGGTGGCGAAGGCCGAGGCGAACCAGCTGTAGTTGATCCATGCGACGCCGATCGCGAACATCGCCATGACGAATGCCGCCGTCGCAGCGCCCACGTGCCCCAGCACAAGCAGCCCGGCAAACTGCGACGCCGCGGTCCCGACCGCGACGACGAAGGTCAGGTCGAACAGGAGCTCCAGTGGTGAGGAGACCCGCCCCGACTCCTCCGGGTCCCGTCCACTCATGGGCACCAGCCGAAGGCGGGATGCCATGCTGCCCGCGTCCGTGGCCGGGGGTTCCGATTGGCTCATGTCCCGAAATCATGCCTGATGGGGGTGACACCGCGATGGGGGTGACACGCGATGGGGGCGACTCGCGATTGACACCATTCTCACTGTCAGTGGGTGAAGCGCTCCCGGCGACCTGTCGACAGGTCAGGCCGTGTCGTGGGGGTCGGCCCCGGTCTCGATGACCCGGGCGGCGATCTCACGCAGCTTGA
>JAKDLQ010000221.1 GCA_030452775.1 Micrococcales bacterium
CGAGCCTCAATGTGCCCGCGGATGACCGTGGAGCGCGCCCATCACTGAACACGGTCCAGTGATGGGCGCCGCTGCCCACCAGCCGGCCGACACCGCTAGGCTGTCGCCCGTGAAGCGTCGAATCCTCGCCCAGCTCCCCTCGCGTCGCATGGTCGCCGCGCTCGCCTCGGCAACTGCGCTGGTCGCGGTGACCAGCGCCTGCGAGATCATGTCCCCGGCCCAGACCAACGTGCCCTACGATGCGGGAAACGGGGTCGAGGCCACCATCGACCAGCTCGCGATCCGCGGCCTCGTCCTCGTCGGCGGCTCCGGACCGGCCATCGTCTCCGGTTCGGCCATCAACCTCGGCTCGGACCCGCTCACCGTCCAGTTCGCCGCCGAGAAGTCCAGTGGCGGAGGCTCCGAGCTCCAACTGGCCCCGCGTGAGCAGGTCGACCTCGCCACCAAGGGCCTCGAGCTCAAGGGCCTCACCACCAAACCAGGGGGCATCGCCAACGTAATGATCACCAGCAGCGTCGGCGGTACCACCGTGCTCGGCGTGCCAGTGCTCCCCCGACCTCTACTACTCGACGCTCACCCCGGCCCCCACCGTCTCCTGACCGGCTCGGCCTCCATCGCTGAGCCGTGCCGCTGAACGCCGAACTGGGTGAGCAGCGACGGCTGGGCGAGCAGCGGCGACCTCAGTCAGCGGCCCTGGGCGGCGACCGCCGCGGCGGCGGCCGCCGCGGCCTCGGGGTCGAGGTAGCGACCTCCCGGCGTCTCGGGGCGGAAGTCGTCGTCGAGCTTGTAGATGAGCGGCATACCCGTCGGGATGTTGAGCCCGACGATGTCATCGTCACTGATGTCGTCGAGGACCTTGACGAGTGCGCGCAGCGAGTTGCCGTGCGCGACGAGCGCCACCGTCAGGCCGTCGGCGAGGTCCTCCTTGATGTCGTGCTCCCAGTAGGGCGTGATCCGGGCTACGACGTCCTTGAGGCACTCGGTGGCCGGCATCGCCTCGCCGAGACCGGCATACCGAGGGTCACCGGTCTGGGCGTACTGGTCATCCGGATCGATCGGAGGCGGGGGGGTGTCGTAGGAGCGGCGCCACTGCATGAACTGCTCCTCGCCGAACTGCTCGAGGGTGTCCTTCTTGCTCTTGCCCTGCAAGGCCCCGTAGTGCCGTTCGTTGAGGCGCCAGTCGCGCTTGACCGGGATCCAGTGCCGGTCGGCCGCGTCGAGGGCCAGGTTGGCCGTCGTGATCGCGCGGCGTTGGACCGACGTATGGACGATGTCCGGCAGGATGCCCGCCTCCACGAGTTGTTCTCCGGATCGGATCGCTTCGGCACGCCCCTTCTCGGTGAGGTCGACATCGACCCAGCCGGTGAAGAGGTTCTTGGCGTTCCAGTCGCTTTGGCCATGCCGGACGAGGACGAGCGTGTAGGTCATGGGGGCCAGCCTATTCACTACTCGAGCAGATGGCGGAAGGCCTCCAGGTTTCGGGTCGACTCGCCGCGCGAGATCCGCCAGGCCCACTCCTTCTCCATCGACGAGAGGAAGCCGGTGACGAGCAACTCGTTGAAGGGCTCGTCCGACGCGGCGAGGATCACCCCGAAGAGCTGATCGAGCTGATCGCCGTCGAGGCCAGCGGTCGGCAGCTGGCCACGGACGTAGACATCCCCGTAAGCATCGATCGCGTAGGCGATCCCGGGCAGGCGGAGGTTGCGGCGCAGCAGCGAGCGGTAGAACTCCTCGTGGTTCTCATCGGGGTGCCGGATGACAAAGGCGCTGATGCTCGTGGCGCGGTCGCGGACGAGCAGTGACACCACCGTCTTGAGCTTCTTCTCTCCCGGCAGCGAGACGACGTACTCTCCGTCGCGGCCGCCGAACTCCCACTCCACCTCGATGTCATCGAGGTAGCTGGTCAGCCTGGCTGCTGCCTCGCCCACCGCCTGCTCATTGTGCTCAGTGTGCACCGCCTGCTCGGTGTGCTCGGTGTGCTCGGTGTGCTCAGTCATGGAGTCACCGCCGTGGGGACTCCGGCCAGGCGGACCCCGAGGTCGACAGGCGGGGCTTGCCGTTCCGCGATGGCCCGACGATAGACCGTGAGCAACCGGTCGGTGGTCGGGCCCCATCCGAACCGCCCAGCATGCCGGATCGCCTTTGCCCCCAATGCTGCTCGCCGTGCCGGATCAGCCAGTAGGCCGGCGACGGCATCGGCCCAGCCGCTCGTCGCGCGGTCGTCGACGAGGACGCCGGAATCGCCGACCGCGGTGGGCAGTCCCCCGACCCGCGCGGCCACGACCGGGGTGCCGCAGGCCTGCGCCTCGAGGGCCACCAGCCCGAAGGACTCGCTGCGGCTCGGCACGATGACAAGGTCGGCGGCGCGATACCAGTCCGCGAGGACAGTCCGGGCCACCGGCGGGACGAAGCGCACGAGGTCCGCGATCCCGAAGCGGACGGCGAGTTCCTCGAGCTCGTGCGGATGGGCCAGCCCCGTGCCGCTCGGCCCGCCGAGGATGGCGATGGTGAGGGTGCGTCGGCGACCGGGGTCCCGCCGGATGAGCTCGTGCGCCACCTCGAGCAGGAGCTCCGGCGCCTTGAGTGGCTGGATCCGGCCAACGAACAGCAGCAGGTCGCTCTCCTCGGACAGGCCCAAGGACCGGCGCGCCACCCGTCGGTCACCCGGTGTGAACATCCTCAGATCCACCCCGGGAGGGACGACCGAGACCTTGGACGGGAGGGCGGCATACATCTCGATGAGCTCCCGCGCCTCGGTGCGAGTGTTGGCGACCAGGCGATCGGCGGCCTCGACGACCTGCGCCTCACCGATCTCGCGCCCGGGCGGCTCCGGCCGATCACCGTCGGCGACGTGCAGATTCTTCACCCTGGCCATGGTGTGCATCGTATGCACGAGGGCCACCCGCCAGCGGTCTGCCGCGAGCCACCCGACCTGCCCGGAGAGCCAGTAGTGCGAATGGACGATGTCGTAGTGGTCCTCGGGGACGGACAGGCCGGCATCCATGATGCCCGCCGTGAAGGCACAGAGCTGCCCGGGGAGATCCTCCTTGGACAACCCCTCGTACGGGCCGGCGAGGACGTGCCGGACACGGACGCCGGGGGCGAGCTCCACATCGATCGGGCTACCTCCGCTGGTGCGCCGCGTGAAGATATCGACCTCTACGCCGCGCCGGGCGAGCTCCTTGGCGGTCTCGGCGACGTAGACGTTCATGCCGCCCGCATCCCCCGTGCCGGGCTGGTCGAGCGGCGAGGTGTGGACACTGATCATCGCCACGCGCTTCGGATCACTCTGCATCGCGCACCCTTCGCCGGTCATCGCTTGCTCTCGACTCAACCACACTCCCGATTCGATGTATTCCGGCGTCACCCGCGTCGCGGGAATACATCGAACGGGCAAGCCGTATGCCGCCTCCCCCTCGCCTCGCCGCGTCGGGTCATGGACGCCATTGCGATGGGGCGCGGCGCGGTCAGCGGGCGTAGTCGTCCTGCAGGCGGTGGATGTCGCTCTCGTCGAAGTGTCCGAACGCCACCTCGAGCAGGCGGCCCGCGCGTTCGCCGGAGTTGCCGATCCGGTGGGTCGAGCCGCGCGGCACCCAGATCACCTCGCCGGGCTCGGCGCTCCACTGGCGCCCGTCGACGATGATGTCGATGGGCACGTCGAGCACGGCCCACATCTCGCCTCGATGGTCGTGGCGCTGCAGCGACAGGCGGTGCCCTGGCTGGACCGTGATGATCTTGACCGTGACCTGCTCGTTGGAGACGAACTGCTGGAAGGCCCCCCATGGTCGCTGC
>JAKDLQ010000222.1 GCA_030452775.1 Micrococcales bacterium
AGCGCGCGCTCTCCGAACTGCGCAAGGCCGCAGCCGCCGGGCGAGGGCAGGGCGGCGCCGCAGAGGAGAGGTCCGCGTCCCAGAGCCGACCCGGATCGTGGGTTTGGTCAGGACGCACCCACGCTGGTAAATTCAGCCCTTGCGTGCGCGCTCAGGTCGTGCGCGTATGCCAGCGCCATCCAGAGCCCCACTCGCGGAGAGCGCCGACACCTGCCGACATATCGGCTCCGAGCAGCCTTGCCGCCTGGGGGCGGCGCCCATCCCGACCAACGAAAGACACACACGTGGCCAACATCAAGTCCCAGATCAAGCGCATCCAGACCAACGCGAAGCGCACTGAGCGCAACCGCGCCGTCAAGAGCGAAGTGCGCACCTGGGTCCGCAAGTTCCGTGTCGCCGCGGAGTCCGGCGACAGGGACGCTGCCGGCGAGGCGCTGAGGACGGCGTCGAGGAAGCTCGACAAGGCCGTCTCCAAGGGCGTCATCCACAAGAACCAGGCCGCCAACAAGAAGTCGGCCATGGCCAAGCAGGCCAACTCGATGTGATCGCACCAGCAGGAGGCCCGTCACCGGATGGTGGCGGGCCTCCTGCTGTGCCCGGCGTCCGGCGTCCGGCGTCCGGCGTCCGGCGCCCCGTGTCCGGCGCCGCGGTGCTCGGTTCGTGCCCGAGGCGCGATCAGCGCCGCACTGTGCTCGGCCGGGCGGCAGCGACGACCGCCGCGTAACGGTCCCTGGGCAGCACGGCACCCTCACGGCGGATCGCCTCCGGGTCCACGCGCAACAGCCGGTTGGTCCGGACCTCGCTCGGACGCCCGCGGCCGTCCCACGGGCCGGCGCCGATGTCGATCCACTCCCGCCCGGCCCGCCGCTCCTGCTCCTTGTCGCGATCGTGGTCCTTGCTCGTCAACTGGAGGGCGATAAGCCACCGACCCTCGCGGCCGATGACAAGGACCGGACGATCCTTGCCCTGGGCGGGATCGTCCTCGTAGGGCACCCACGTCCAGACGATCTCGCCGGGGTCCGGCTTGCCGTCGGGCTCGGGCGCGTACGTCGTGTCCGGCAGCGCCGTGGCGTCACCGGGGTATGCCGCCGCGCCTGCTCCCGATGCCTGCCCGCGCCCGGGAGCGGAGCGGCCCGTCGCTGAGGTCCCGCGCCGAAGGATCCCGCGCAACGCGCCGGTGATCAGGTCGAGGCGCGTCGGCATGGCCCCACGGTATCGAGCCTCAGCGGGCGCTCGAGGTGACGTGCTGCGCCATCGGCGCGTCGACCACGGGGGTGGGTGCGGGCGGAGCCTCGCCCGGGTCCGTAGGTGTGAAACCCACCATCGCGGGCAGCCCGTATGCCGCTGGGTCGAGCTCGCGGGCCCACGGTGAGGGGGTCCGGGGCCGCCAGAGCAGCCGCCCGGGGCGTCGCCGGTCTCGCAGGGCGTGCATTCGCCAGAGCAGCACCGGGTGCGAGGCGAGCGCGTTGGTGAGCCATACGAAGAGGCCCGGCTCGGTGACCGCCCGGTCAGCCATCGTGTCGACATCGATGGATCGTCCGAGGTACTTCCCGCCGGCGAGCACCGCCATGGCTGGTCTCGCGCCCTGCGGCACGAGGGCGAAGCCGTAGTTGTCGGCGGTGTACTCCTGCGCCCGGCTCAGGGTGGAGCCGACGAAGGGGATCCACTGCGCGGCAAAGGTGCCCAGCATTCGCCAGTAGCTCGTGTGCCCCGCTGCGATATGACCGACCTCATGGGCGATGACGAAACGCAGTGCCTCGGGCTCGCGCGCGGCGCCCCCCACCTCGAACAGATCGCTGTGGACGAAGACGTAGCGCCGGAAGCCGTGGCCGGAGGCCGCCGCGTTGATGACACCGTTGCCGAGGACGACGTAGGCGTCGGGCACGTAGGACATCCCCGACCGGGACGCGGCGTCGACGAGCATCGCGTGTGCCTCGGGGAACTGCTGCGGCGTGAGCTTGATCCCGCGCAGCCGCTGCTGGGCCCAGAGCTGGCCGCGAGCGAACCACACGAGCAGGGGCGCCAGGATCAACGCCATCGCATAGACGTCCGGGCTGCGCTGCTCCGCGGCGGCGGCGGCCATCTCGCTGACCGCGACGAGCAGCAGCAGGAGCGAGCCGAGGATCGCGATGACGAGGGCGAGGATCTCGCGGGGATGCCGGACGCCGCGGCGCATCGCGATGTGGGAGCCGGGAGGGTAGGGGAGCACGTCCATCGGAGCGGGTCGCATGCAGACATCATCGGGCACCCGCCGGCGGCGGCGGCGCCACGGGGTGTGAGCGGCATACCGGCCAAGTCGTGGGAGACTGTCGTGATCATTCCGCTCGTCTTCCCGACCCGACTCGCTGCGAGGTTCGCACCACTGTGTCGCCCATGGCCCGCACCGCCCTCGCGCCCCACGCGACGCCACCCGAGCGGATCCGCAACTTCTGCATCATCGCGCACATCGACCACGGCAAGTCGACGCTCGCCGACCGGATGCTCCAGCTCACCGGCGTCGTCGACGACCGCGTCATGCGGGCGCAGTACCTCGACCGGATGGACATCGAGCGCGAGCGCGGCATCACCATCAAGAGCCAGGCGGTCCGCATGCCATGGGCGCAGGAGAGTGCGGCCGGGACGCTCGACACTTACTGCCTCAACATGATCGACACGCCGGGGCACGTCGACTTCAGCTACGAGGTCTCGCGGTCGCTCGCCGCGTGCGAGGGCGCGGTCCTGCTCGTCGACGCCGCGCAGGGCATCGAGGCCCAGACCCTCGCCAACCTCTACCTCGCGATGGAGAACGACCTCACGATCATCCCGGTCCTCAACAAGATCGACCTGCCGGCCGCCCAGCCCGAGCGGTATGCCGCGGAGCTGGCCGGGCTCATCGGGTGCGACCCGCAGGACTGCCTCCAGGTCTCCGGCAAGACCGGCGCCGGCGTCGAGGCGCTACTGGGCACGATCGTCGAGAGCGTCCCCCCGCCGGTCGGTGACCCCGACGCGCCCGCGCGGGCCATGATCTTCGACTCGGTCTATGACACCTACCGCGGGGTGGTCACCTATGTCCGGGTCGTCGACGGCAACCTCAACCCGCGCGAGAAGATCGTCATGATGTCGACCCGTGCGACACACGAGCTCCTCGAGATCGGCGTCATCAGTCCCGACCCGGTGCCCTCCAACGGGCTCGGGGTCGGCGAGGTGGGCTACCTCATCACCGGGGTCAAGAACGTGCGCCAGTCACGGGTCGGGGACACGGTGACCAACGCGGCGATGCCGGCCGCGAAGGATCTCGGCGGCTACCGTGACCCCAAGCCGATGGTCTTCTCCGGGCTGTACCCGATGGACGGCTCGGACTATCCCACCCTGCGCGACGCCCTCGACAAGCTCAAGCTCAACGACGCGGCGCTCGTCTTCGAGCCGGAGACCTCGGCGGCCCTCGGCTTCGGCTTCCGCTGCGGCTTCCTCGGGCTGCTGCACCTGGAGATCGTCCGGGAGCGGCTCGAGCGCGAGTTCGACCTCGACCTCATCTCGACCCAGCCCAACGTCGTCTACGACGTGACGATGGATGACGGCACCGAGGTCCATGTCACCAACCCCAGCGAGTACCCGGACGGCAAGCTGGCCGCCGTGAGCGAGCCGATCGTCCGGGCCACCATCCTCGCCCCGTCCGACTTCATCGGCGCGATCATGGACCTGTGCCAGTCCAAGCGGGGCACGCTGCGCGGCATGGACTACCTGTCGCAGGAGCGGGTCGAGATGCGCTACACGCTGCCGCTCGCCGAGATCGTCTTCGACTTCTTCGACC
>JAKDLQ010000223.1 GCA_030452775.1 Micrococcales bacterium
TGAGCAGGTCCCCGCCTTCGCCGATGCGTGCCACCGATTTGCTCCTGCCGTCGACAACGTTGGACCCACCCTGTGTCCCACCCTAGAGGGCTGGACCTCCATTAGACGACGAAGCGACCCACCCTCGCGCGCGCAACGCCGCGTTGTCCGCTGATGGCTGACAAAGCACGCCCGTGTCACTCCCTCCACCCCACCGACGCAACCCACCGACGTCACCCGCCGCCGAGACAGTCACCGCGCAGTCACGGCGCAGCCACGGCGCACCGACCGCCGCCTCGAAGCCCCTGCTCGCCATCCGCCGACTCCGACGCTCGCACTCAGTCCTCGAGTGAAGCCTTGCGCGAGGTGAGCACCTGGTCGATGAGGCCGTACTCCTTGGCGGCCTCCGACGAGAGGATCTTGTCGCGCTCGATGTCGTCGCGGACGGTCTCGGATGTGCGACCGGTGTGGTGGGCGAGCGTGTCCTCGAGCCAGGTCCGCATCCGCAGCACCTCGTTGGCCTGGATCTCGATGTCCGAGGCCTGCCCGTAGTCGCCACCGGCCAGCGCCGGCTGGTGGATGAGGATCCGCGCATTGGGCAGGGCGAAGCGCTTGCCCGGCGCACCGGCGCCGAGGAGCAGCGCCGCGGCAGATGCGGCCTGGCCCACGACGAAGGTTTGGATGTCGGGCCGGACGAACTGCATCGTGTCGTAGATCGCGGTCATTGCCGTGAACGACCCTCCGGGGCTGTTGATATACATGAGGATGTCCCGGTCCGGGTCGAGCGACTCGAGGACGAGCAGCTGCGCGATGATGTCGTCGGCCGACGCGTCATCGACCTGCACGCCGAGGAAGATGATGCGGTCCTCGAAGAGCTTGTTGTAGGGGTCCGAGCGCTTCATCCCATAGGACGTGCGCTCCTCGAACTGCGGCAGGATGTAGCGGCTCGAGGGCGCGGCGAGGCGCGACGTGGGGTTGATCTGCATGACGGTCTCCTGCTCGTTGGCCGCGGTCACGTGGTCTCACCGGTGTCGGCCGACTTGGCATTGTCCTCGCCGGTGAAGCCGGCTCCGTCCGGCGCCTGATCGGAGCGGGTGAACACGTGATCGACGAAGCCGTAGTCCTTGGCCTCATCGGCGCTGAACCAGCGGTCGCGGTCCGAGTCCTTGGTGATCTGCTCGACGGTCTGCCCGGTGTGCTCGGCGATCAGCTGGGCCATCTGCTTCTTGACGTAGAGCATCTGCTCGGCCTGGATCTTGATGTCGGTGGCCGTGCCGCCGATGCCACCGGAGGGCTGGTGCATCATGACACGCGCGTGGGGCGTCGCATAACGCTTGCCCTTGGTGCCGGCCGACAGGAGGAACTGGCCCATCGAGGCGGCCAGCCCCATGGCGACCGTCGCGACGTCGTTGGGGATCCAGTTCATCGTATCGAAGATCGCCATGCCCGCCGAGATCGAGCCGCCGGGGCTGTTGATGTAGAGCCAGAGGTCCTTGTCGGGATCCTCGGCTGCGAGCAGCAGCATCTGGGCACAGATGGCGTTGGCGTTGTCATCACGCACATCCGACCCCAAGAAGATGATCCGCTCCTTGAGCAGGCGGTTGTAGATGTGATCGTCCAGACCACCTGGCAAGCCGTTGCCGTTGGCGGCGGAGATGTCCGAGGTCACCATGTCTCCATACGTCGAAGTTCTGTCAGTCCAGCCAGTCCAGCCCGTCCAAGCGGCTGCGGTCCTGCGGCCGCGGGCTGGCATGTCACTGACCCTAACGCCCGGAGGGGGCGCAGGATTTCCGAGCCGCGTCATGTTCGCCCTGAGCGCACAACGCTCATCTGTCGTATGCCGCCGAGCCTGTCGTATGCCGCTGAGCCCCGTGAGCCGGCTCAGGCGCCGGCCTTCTCCTCGATAGCCTCGTCGCCGATGCCAGCACCCTCGATGTCCCCGGCCGCCTCTGGCTCTACATCAACAGCCCCGTCGACCTCGACCTCATCGCTCTCGTCCTCGCCGTCCTCTGTGCCCGGAGCCGCGGCGTTGAGGTCGACGACGTTACCGGCCGAGTCCTTGACGGAGACACGCTCGAGGATGGTCGCCAGCGCCTTGCGCCGGGCGACCTCACCGACCATCGAGGGGATCTGGCCGTCCTTGTCCATCGACTGGGCGAACGTGTTGGGATCGACCCCGTACTGCTGCGAGGCCATGACGAGGAACTCGATGAGCTCCTGCTGCTCGACCTTCACGGACTCCTTCTCGACGATCGCGTCAAGCAGGAACTGGCTGCGCAGCGCCTTGCGAGTGATCTCGTCGACCTCGGCGCGGTGCTCGTCGTCCTCGAGACGGTCCTCGCCTTCGAGGTGCGCGTGGATCTCGGCCTCGACCACGCTCTCGGGGACGGGGATCTCGACCCGCTCAAGCATGACCTCGAGGAGCTGGTCACGGGCGGCGATGCCCTGGGCGAAGGTCGCGTCGTTGAGTGCCGCCCGCTCGACGTCGGCCTTGAGCTCATCGATCGTGTCGAACTCCGACGCCGACTGCGCGAACTCGTCGTCGAGCTCGGGCAGCTCGCGCTCCTTGACGGCCGTGACCCGCACGGTGCACAGCGCCTCCTGACCCTCGTGCGCTCCGCCTGCCAGGGGCGCGGTGAACTGCCTGGTCTCGCCGGCGCTCAAGCCGACGAGGGCTTCATCGAGGCCGTCGAGCATGTTCTCCGAGCCGACCTCGTAGGAGACATCCTGGACCGAGTCGACCTCCTCGCCATCGATCGTGGCCGACAGGTCGAGGGAGACGAAGTCGCCGTGCTGGGCGGCGCGCTCGACGCGGGTGAGGGTGGCGAACCGGGCGCGCAGGCCATCGAGCCGGGACTGGACATCCTCATCGGAGACGCTGGCCTCCTCGACGGTCAGCTGGAGGTCGGAGAAGTCGGGCACCTCGATCTCGGGTCGCTTGTCGACCTCGACGACGAACGTGAAGTCGTCGCCGTCAGCCCCAGGGACCTGCAGGTCGCTGATCTCGGGCTGGCCGAGGGGGTGCACGTCGTGCTCCTGCAGTGCCTCGCCGTAGAACTGCGGGAGGGAGTTGTTGACGGCCTCCTCCATGACGGCGTCACGGCCGACTCGCTGCTCGATGATCCGGGCCGGGACCTTGCCCCTGCGGAATCCGGGAACCTGGATCTGCTCGCCGATGGTCTTGAAAGCCGCATCGAGGCTCGGCTTGAGCTCCTCGAAGGGGACCTCGACGGTCATCTTGACCCGGGTCGGGTTGAGGGTCTCGAGCGCACTCTTCACTGCGGGTACTCCATTGACGTGGGAACGGGGGTCTGGATGGCTCGCCGGCGCCCAGGGCGCCTGACGCGGCGCCACGCACCTGGGCACGGCGCACCGACGCACCATGCTAGCCTCCGCGGGGCCAACGGCTAAATGCCCGCCTATGCTCGGCGCCATGGTCAGCTCACCCGCCCCCGATGCCGTCGCTCGCCTGCGTCCCATGCAGCTGCTCACCCTGACGATCGGCGCCGGAACGGTGATGTTCACGGGGGCCCGGGTCGTCGTCGAGACACAGGTCCGCACCCCGCCTGCCCTCTTCATCGTCGTCGTGCTCGTGGCTCTCCTCGGCGCTGCGGCAGCGATCCGCCTCTTCGGGTACTCCGTCCCGGCGCTGCCGACGGGCCTGCCTCGCGAGAACGCGGTCGAGACGAGCCTGCGCTACTTCGCCTCGACGACCGTGCTACGCGCGGCCCTTAGCGAGGCCCCTTTCTTCGTCGCGTTCTTCCTCTCGTTGCTCGAACCGTGTTCGTGGTTGCTCGTTCTCGT
>JAKDLQ010000224.1 GCA_030452775.1 Micrococcales bacterium
CCTCGTGGGTCGTCCCGATCCTGCTCGCGAACCTCGTCGGGGAGATCCTCATCGGCGTGACCGGGGGGGTCGTGCGTCTCACCGGCTCGGGTCTCGGCTGTCCGACGTGGCCGGAGTGCGTCCCGGGGTCCTTCGTTCCCGTCGCGCATCAGGAGCAGGGGATCCACCGCTTCATCGAGTTCGGCAACCGGACCCTGACGGGGCTGGTAGGCCTCCTCGCACTCCTCGCGATCTGGGCGGTCGTGACGCGCTGGCCCGGCCGGCGGCGCCTGCACCGGGTATCGTTCGCCATCCTCGTGGGCGTCGCGGCGCAGGCAATCGTCGGTGGCATCACCGTGCGGACCGGGCTCAACCCGTGGACGGTGATGTTCCACTTCCTCATGTCGATGCTCCTCGTCGCGCTCGCGGCGACGCTGCTGCGCGGGTCTCGCGACGAGACGGAGGGCCCTGGCGACCTCGTCGTCCACCCTCTTGCGAGGGCTCTGGCCCTGGGCACCTGTGCGGTGGGCGCCGCCGTCGTGCTCCTCGGGACGGTCGTGACCGGGTCGGGCCCCCACTCGGGTGACGCCGTGACACCCGCCCGCACGGGTTTCGACCCGAGGTTCGTGTCGTGGATGCATGCCGACCTCGTCATGCTCTTCGCCGGGCTCGTCATCGCCACCCTCGTCGCGGTGTGGCTGACCAGTGCGCCGGCGCCGGACACGTCAGGTGAGCGAGTCCGCGGCGCGTGGAAGGCCGTGCTCCTCGTGACGATCGCGCAGGGACTCATCGGCTACGTCCAGTACTTCACCAAGCTGCCGGAGATCCTCGTGGTCTTCCACATGCTCGGCGCAACCCTGCTCGTCGTGGGGCTGACCTACGGATTCCTCGAGACGAGACGCAACCCGATCTGAGGCCGGCTCGGAGCTCCAGACCGGACCTCGGGCCGGTTCCGAGGGCTGAGCCGGACTTCCCGGCCGGATCCGAGGACCGGACCAGACCTCCTGGCCGGATCCGGTCAGTCCCCCGACCGGACGGACGTGGTGACTCAGGACAGGCCGGGTAGCGGCAGGTGCACGATCGGGTCCAGAGCCACGCCGATGAAGAGGATCGTGAGGTACGTGATCGAGAAGTGGAACAGCCGCATCGGCTTGAGGACCTCCGCGGCGGCCCCCGACCTGGCCTTGGCCAGCAACCGGTGCGCCTCGACGAGGAAGAGGCCGCCCGCCGCGACGGCCGCGACTGTGTAGACCCATCCGACGTGCTGGACAGGGATGAGCGCCAGCGACGTCAGCACCATTGCCCACGAGTAGAGGACGATCTGGCGCGCCACGACGACGAACCTCTCGACGACCGGAAGCATCGGAACGTGGGCGTTCGCGTAGTCCTCCCGGTAGCGCAGCGAAAGCGGCCAGTAATGCGGAGGCGTCCAGAAGAAGACGACCATGAACAGGATGAACGCCGACCAACTGACCGTGCCGGTGACAGCAGACCACCCGACGAGGACCGGCATGCAGCCGGCGGCACCGCCCCAGACGATGTTCTGGGACGTACGGCGCTTGAGGATCAAGGTATAGCCCACGACGTACATCGCCAGCGCCCCGAGCGCGAGCCAGGCACTGAGCCAGTTGACGAGCAGGCCGAGCCACAGCGTCGAGGCCACCGCCAGGATGAGCCCGAAGATGAGCGCACCGCGCGGTGAGATGGCGCCGGTCACGAGCGGGCGCCTGCTGGTCCGATGCATGACCGCGTCGATGTCGCGATCGACATAGCAGTTGAGGGTGTTCGCCGCGCCGGCCGACAGCGAGCCGCCGACGAGGGTGGCCAGGACGAGCCAGAGCTCGGGCACTCCCCCCGCTGCCAGGAACATGACAGGGATCGTCGTGATGAGGAGCAGCTCGATGATCCGCGGTTTCGTCAGCGAGACGTACTGGCCGATGGTGAATCGCAGACCCGAGCCGGGTCCGCTCAGCGCCGAGAGGTCGGCGCGGGGGTCCACCGTGGTCACTGGGTTCCTCGTCGTTCGATCGAATGCGTCCTGGCCGACCGGCTGCGTGCGTGTCGCCGCGAGCACGGCTGGGCCTAGTCTAGACCCGAGGGGCCTGACCATCGGCCAGTGCCTCGATTTATCCGCCCGGTCCTGACACTGGTGTGATGGCAGACACTGGAGGACTAGGCTCGGCAGGGTACGCGTCTGACCGTGCGCCCGAATGCGCCCCGAAGGAGATCCGTTCGTGACCACCACCGCCGCCTCGTCGAAGGGGCCTGCCCGCACGTCAACGCCAGCGAAGTCGAAGGGGGCGCTGGCACGGCGCGATCCGGGCTTGGCCCTACCGGTGGCCCACGAGACCGGATGGAGCGACCTCGACGTGCGCGCGGTCGACACTGCCAGGGTCCTCGCGGCGGATGCGGTGCAGAAGGTCGGCAGCGGACATCCGGGCACGGCGATGTCGCTCGCGCCGCTGGCGTATCTGCTCTACCAGAACGTCATGACGCACGACCCGTCCGACCCGGACTGGCTCGGGCGCGACCGCTTCGTCCTGTCCTGTGGCCATGCGAGCCTCACGCAGTACGTGCAGCTGTACCTGTCCGGCTACGGGCTGAGCCTCGATGACCTCAAGTCGCTGCGTACGTGGGGCTCGGTGACCCCGGGCCACCCCGAGGTCCACGACACGAGAGGCATCGAGATCACGACGGGCCCACTCGGATCGGGCTTGGCCTCCGCCGTCGGGATGGCCATGGCGCAGCGCCGCCAGCGAGGCCTGCTCGATCCTGATGCCATGGCGGGCACCAGCCCCTTCGACCATCACGTCTACGTCGTCGCCTCCGACGGCGACGTCCAGGAGGGCGTGAGCCACGAGGCCTGTGCCCTGGCCGCCCATCAGGAGCTCGGCAACCTCACGGTCATCTACGATGCCAACCAGATCTCCATCGAGGACGACACCGATATCGCCTTCAGTGAGGATGTGGCCGCACGCTATGAGGCCTACGGCTGGCACGTGGTGACCGTCGACTGGCGAGGCGATGCCGACGGGGCGAACTACGTCGAGGACGTCGACGCGTTGCTCGCCGCTATCCGCTCCGGTGACGCGGTGACCGACAAACCGACCCTGGTCCGGTTGCGCACCATCATCGCCTGGCCGGCGCCGACCAAGCAGGACACCGGTGCCGCCCACGGCGCAGCGCTTGGCGATGAGGAGGTGGCGGCGACCAAGGAACTGCTCGGATTCGATCCCGAGAAGTCGTTCGTCGTCGAGCCGGCCGTGCTCAAGCACGCCCGCGAGGTCGCGCAGCGCGGTAAGGCCGCCCACCGGGAGTGGAACAAGGGCTACCAGGCGTGGCGCAAGGCCAATCCCGAGCGTGCCGAGCTGCTGGACCGGCTCGTCGCCGGACGGGCGCCCGCCGGCCTTGCCGAGGCGGTGCCGTCCTTCCCCGCCGACGAGAAGGGGATCGCCACGCGCAAGGCGTCCGGCCAGGTGCTCAGTGCTCTGGCCGACGTCATGCCCGAGCTGTGGGGCGGCAGCGCCGACCTCGCCGGCTCCAACAACACGGCGATGGACGGCGAGCCGTCCTTCATCCCCGAGTCGAAGCAGACCAAGGAGTGGAAGGGCAACCCCTACGGGCGCACGCTGCACTTCGGCGTCCGCGAACACGGCATGGGCATGATCCTCAACGGCATCGCGCTCGAGGGCCTGACGAGGCCCTACGGGGGCACCTTCCTCATCTTCTCCGACTACATGCGCCCCGCCGTCCGGCTCGCCGCGCTCCAGCAGCTGCCGGTGATCTACGTGT
>JAKDLQ010000225.1 GCA_030452775.1 Micrococcales bacterium
GCTGGTCACCCCGACCGGGCACACCTACCGCTCCAGCGCGCCACCCCTGCTGCCGTCGCCTCTCCTGCCGCCACGACCCGACACCGAGGCGGGCCGGACGGCGGCCAGGCTCGCACGGCCAGCCGCGACCGACGGCGACGCCGAGGCCGAGGGGGACAGGGACCTCAGCCCTCTTGAGGCGCGCCTCACCGCCCTGCTCGCCGGCTGAAACGACGAGACTCTCAGCAGGGCACGCGACCTGCCCTGCGGCATACGGTCGTGGGTGAGCTGGTCAGTCCACGCCGGGCGGGTCCGCGGTGGTGGCGGACGTGCCTCCAGGGGCGGAGCCGACGCTGGTCAGGCGCCTGCGCAGGACTCGCCGGAGGAGGAACGCCACGGCGAGGGCGATGAGGATCCACGGTGCCAGTACCGCCAACCCGGTGACGATGACCGCGACCGACGAGAGGAAGGCGGTCCAGGCGGTTGTGACGCTGTTGACGAAGGCGTTGTCGTCTCCCGGTGCGAGCACGCCTGCTGCAGATGTCCAGAGCGACACGGTGATGTCCGACGTCGTGGTGCGTCGATCGAGCGCGGTGAGGCGCGCCTTGTGCGCGTCGAGGTCGGCCTGCCGGTCCGTCAACTCGCGCTCGAGCGAGATGACCTGGCCGAGGTCCTTGGCCTTGGCGAGCAGCGCTTGGATGCTGTCGACACCTGCCTGCATGGTCGTGATCCGCGCCTTGGTGTCGACATAGGTGCCAGTGACGTCCTCGGCCTGACTCGATCGGTAGGACACGCTCCCGAGGCGGGCGAGCTCGGCGAGCGCCGCATCGAGTTTGCCCACCGGAACTCTGACTGATAGGCGAGCCTGATCGATCCCGACAGGAGGGACCTCGAGGCCGGTCCGGTCATCGATGCCAGGCCGGCTCTCCGGGCTGCCACCGGTCGGGTCCGGGCGGGTGACGACATCCTCCGAGAGGACCTGGCCGCCGGCACTCGAGGTGATGCGGCGGACCTCGTCGCTGGCGGCGGTGAGGTCCTTGACCTCCACGCCGAGCCAGACCGAGCGCGCGATCTTGCTGCCCACCAGCGCGGTGACCGCCCCGGACTCAGTCCCCTTCGCCGGACCGGCCGCACTCCTGTCGGCCGTTGACTGCGCCGGGGAACCTGGTGCTCGTGCCGCCTCCCCGGACGTGTCCGGCCGTGCCGCGGGAGAGCCCTTCGTGGTCACCGACGGAGTCGTCCGGTCGCCCCAGCGTCCGGACAAGGTCGTCATCCCGACGGGGACGGCCACGGCGAGCAGGATCGCCGCCGCGATGCCGGCGAGCAGGATCCGGCGGTGGCGCGAGGCGAGCTCGCTCAGGCGCCTGGCTGTCGTCATGGGCTGCCGCCTCTCCCTGTGGGCCACCGCGAGCCGCGGCCTTGTGATGGTGTAGACACGTCGGCGGTCCGGATCGTTGCGTCACGGGGTGGGAGAGTGGCGCCATGGGTGCTCGCGTAGCCGTGGTCGGCGGTGGGATCAGTGGGCTCGCGGCCGCGTGGGAGCTGTCTCGGGCCGCGCAGGACCTGACGATCTCAGTCCTCGAGGGCGCGGAGCGCGTCGGTGGGAAGCTGCGGCTCGCCGAGGTGGCCGGACACCTGGTGGATGTCGGGCCCGAGTCGGTGCTGGCTCGACGGCCCGAAGCCCTCACGCTGATCTGCGAGCTGGGCCTTGCTACAGAAGTCATCCACCCGGCGCCGGTCGGCGCGAGCATCGTGTCGCGTGGGCGCCGCTGGCCCATGCCCCGCGGGACCCTCATGGGCGTGCCGTCGGATCCCGACTCCGTCCGCGGCCTGCTCACCGATGCCGAGGTGGGCCGTCTCATCGCGGAGACTCTCACGCCGCCGATCCATCACGACGTGCCGTTGGGCGCGTTCATCGAGCAGCGGCTCGGTGCGGCGGTGACCGACCGGATCGTCGAACCGCTGCTCGCCGGGGTCTACGCCGGTCACTCCCGCAGTCTGTCGCTCGAGATGGCGGTGCCGGCGCTGCACCGCGCCGCGCGCGACGGCATACCCGTGCTCGAGGCCGCCCGTGCGGCGGCCGCAGCTGCCAGCGATGCGCGCGGACCGGACACGCCGGTCTTCGCCTCGCTCCGATCCGGAGTCGGATCCCTGCCGCTGGCGCTCACCCGGCGACTGCGTGAGCGAGGGGTCGAGGTGCGCACCGGGACCACGGTGCGCGAGCTCAGGGCAGTGGATGGGGGCTGGGTGCTCGTCAGTGGACCCACGATCGACGAGGTCGAGGAACTCTTCGACGCGGTCGTCCTCGCCACCCCGGCAGCCCCTACCGCCCGACTGCTGCGGACTGTCGCGCCGCGGGCGGCGCAGGCACTCGCCTCCATCGAGTATGCGTCGGTCGCCATCGTGACGATCGCCATCGACAGCTCGCGCGGCGAGCTCGCGGCGCTGGCCGATTCCAGTGGCTTCCTCGTGCCTCCTGCCGAGTCGCTGACGATCAAGGCGGCGACGTTCACCAGCACGAAGTGGCCTGCCTTGCACGAGCACTTCCCAGAGACGACCTTCGTGCGTGCCTCCATCGGGCGGCATCGCGAGGAGGCAACGCTGCAACGGCCGGACGAGGAGTTGGCCGCAGCCGCTCTCGCCGATCTGGCGACCGTGCTGGGTCAGCCACTGCCGGACCCGGTGGCCGTGCATGTACAGCGGTGGGGCGGGGGACTGCCGCAGTATGCCGTCGGGCACCGGCTGGTCGTAGACCGCGCCCGCGCGGGACTGGTACCAGGCCTGGGCCTCGGCGGAGCGGCCTATGACGGCGTGGGCATCCCCGCCTGCGTCGGCTCGGGGCGTGCGGCCGCCCGCCGGGTGCTCGCCCACCTGCCGGACTGAACCCCACGCTCAAGCAAGGGGGAGGCCGGCAGGTGGAGCGCTTCAGACCGCCGCGTCGAGGCCTCGTGCCTTGAGGATCTCGCGCTGGTTCGGATTCACCGAGGGCCGGAACGGCATCTCCACGACCTGCGCGGGTACCGGCTCGCCGGCGGTCTCCGCGTACGGTTCCGGCAGGTGCACCCACAGCTCGGTGTCGAGAGCGGCCAACTCGACCGGGACGTAGCCCATCGCGATGTTCGTCTCAAGCTCGGGCGAGTACCACGGAGAGGTGACGTACCCGACCGGGTCGCCACTCGGGCTCGCGCTGATGAGCCAGAAGTCGGGTGCGTAGTCGTCGATCGGGTTGCCGCCGAGCTTCATCCCGACGAGGGTGTGGGTGTAGGGCGGGTCGCCTGCCTCGATCGCGGCGCGAGCGTCCTCAAGGACGCGTTTGCCGACGTACTCTGCCTCCTTCGTGCGTGGGACCTGGTAGCCGAGGTTGACCTGGAAGGGCAGCGTCTCGAAGTCCATGTCCTGACCCCAGGACAGGATCCCGGCAGCGATCCGGCGGTGGTGGGCCGGGGCGACCACCATCAGCTCATGGGACGTGCCGGCATCGAGGACCGCGTCCCACAGTTGTTCGGCGTGCATGGTCGCGTCGCGCAGGTAGATCTCATAGCCCTTCTCGCCAGAGAACCCGGTCTGCGAGACGACGACGTCGCAGCCGCCGACGGTGGCGGTCATCAGCCCATAGGGCGGCAGCTCGGCGGCCGCAGGACCGACGAGGTCGACCATGAGGTCGACGGACTTGGGCCCCTGGATCTGGACCGGCGACACGTCGATCTCGTTGATCTCGACGTCGTAGGACGCGCCGACGTTCACGCCCTGGAGCCAGAGCATG
>JAKDLQ010000226.1 GCA_030452775.1 Micrococcales bacterium
GGGACCCGCTGCCCGCGCCAGGTGGCCTCTCAGCGTTGTCCACTGACCTCTGATACGACGTGGATCCGGCGACCGGTGACGCTCGTCGGATCGATCCGCACGAAGTGTGGCTTGAAGCCCCCCTCCCACGGCGTGATCGGCAGATCCATGGCGTCGATCGCGGCATAGTGCTCCCGGATCTGCGCGGCGATGCCCTTGACGACGACGCTCCAGACCGTGACGTCCGGTCCGTCTTTGTCATCGAGGCCATCGACCTCGAACGCGACCCGCTGGTTGCTGGATCCGAGGAGTTTGCTGCCCTCGGCGGTGCGGAAGACGATGCTCCCGTGATCGACGACGTAGTTGACGGGAAACAGATCGGGCGCCCCGTCCACGACGACGGCGAGACGCCCCAGGGTTGAGCCACGCAGCAACTTCCAGCACTCGGACTCCGGCAGGTGCTCTGTCGTGGGGCTCGTGTTGGGGACCATGCCCCGAGCATCTCCCCGGATGCGGGCGGACCGCTAGGGTCGAAGGTCCCGAACCGGACAAATCAGCCGGGACCGTCGTGGCCGGAGCGGGTCGCCGCGTACACGGCGGCCTGCGTGCGACTGGTCATCCCGAGCTTGCCGAGGACGGAGGTGACGTAGTTCTTCACCGTCTTCTCGGCCAGGGCGAGTGCCGCGCCGATCTGGCGGTTCGTCCTGCCTGCCGCGATGAGGTCGAGGACGCGGCGTTCCTGCGGCGTGAGCAGACGCAGCCGGTGATCCGCCCGCTCGGTCGCCTCGCCCACCTGCCACCGTTGGAGCAGCCGGCCCGAGGAGGCCGGGTCGAGCAGGTTCTCCCCGGCTGCCACCCGCCGGATGGCCTCGATGAGCCCGTTGCCCTTGATGTCCTTGAGGAGGAAGCCGGACGCGCCGGCAAGGATCGCCGTGGCCAGGGCCTGCTCGTCGTCGAAGGAGGTCAACACCAAGGCCTTGATCGTCGGGTCGGCCGAGCGCGCCTCGCGACAGGCATCGATGCCGGATCCGTCCGGCAGGCGGGCATCGAAGATCGCCACATCGGGGCGAAGCGCGAGGATCTGACGCACGGCCGTTATCGCCAGCCCGGACTCCCCCACGACCACCATGTCTCCGGCGGACTCGAGCAGCTCGCGCAGCCCGCGCCGGACGATCTCGTGGTCGTCCAACAAGTACACCCTGATCGTCACACCTGCCATCCTCGCGGATCGTGCGCGCGTGGGGCAGGGACCAACGTCCGTATGCCGCTGTGCCGCGTCGGTCCCTATGCGCGGTCCAGCGGGACGCACCATGACAGGACGGTCCCTCCCGCCTGCCCCGTCCGGGTGTCGAAGGTCCCTCCGGCCGCGATGGCCCGCTCTGCGAGATTGGCAAGCCCGCTGCGCTGCCTCCGGTCCCCCAGGCCGACCCCGTCGTCGACGATCTCGATGGTCACGCGCCCCTGGGCCATGCTCACCCGCACGTCGGCCCGGTGGGCCTGCGCATGGCGCACGACGTTGGTCAGGCCTTCACGGACGACGGCGACGATGTCGGAGCGCAGGGCCGGATCGAGCTGGTCGACCGGCCCGTCGACGATCACCGCCGGGGCGAAGCCGAGACCGCGGGTGAAGGAGTGCCCCAGAGAGGTGAGATCCTGCTCGGCGTCGTGGGCGGGCCTGGACTGGTGCAGCTCGAAGATCGCATGTCGGATCTCCCTGATCGCGACGTCGAGCTCGTCGACCGCCTCGTCGAGACGGGCCTGGACCATGGGGTGCTGGGCCACCCGGGCCGCGGACTGCAGCGACAGGCCCGTGGCGAAGAGGCGCTGGATGACGTGGTCGTGCATGTCTCGGGCGATCCGGTCGCGGTCATCGAGCAGGGCCATCTGGGAGCGGTCACGCTGGGAGCGCCCAGCCAGGAGGGCGAGCCCGACCTGCCCCGCGTAGTCCGTCAACTCGGGGAGGATGCCGGTCGGATCGATCTCGGAGTGAGCGGCCCAGGCAAGGACGAGCACCCCGAGCGCGCCATGACCCGATGTGAGGGGCAGGACCGCGATCGACCCGATGTCGAAGCCGGACACCAGCCGGATGACGTCGGCTCTCATCGCCTGCTCAGCCTCCGCCGCTGCGTCGGGGGGCAGCACCCTCACCGGAGACCGGAGCGTGCCCACGCCCTGCCAATGCGCTCCTTCGAGGACCGGACGGTCGCCCGGGCTTCCCGTGTCGACAGCGGTCGAGGCGCGATCGCGGTGGTAGACGTCGCGGACAACGAGTTGTTCGGCCTCGTCCAGCAGGGCCAGCACCACGTGGGTGCACCCGCCCAGCCGGCCTACCTGCGCGGTGATGACGCCGGCCGCGACATCCTCGTCCTCACCCTCGAGCAGCATCGTGGTCACCTGGGCAAGGGCCTCGGCGAAGGCCCGCCGACGGCGGCCCGCGTCATACATCCGGGCGTTGTCGATGGCCACGCCGGCAGCAGCGGAGAGGGCGACGAGGATCGCCTCGTCCTCCTCGGTGAACTCCTCGGCCCCCTGCTTCTCGGTCAGGTAGAGGTTGCCGAAGACCTCGTCCCGGATCCGGATCGGGGTGCCGAGGAAGCTGTGCATCTCCGGGTGGTTCGGAGGGAACCCGAAGGAGTGCGGGTGAGTGGCGATATCCCGAAGCCGTCGCGGGTGCGGGTCGCGGATGAGGAGCCCGAGAATGCCATGTCCGCGCGGCAGGTCACCGATCAGCGCTCGCTCCTGCGGGGTGATGCCGGCCGTGATGAACTCGACGAGATGATCCTTCTGCGGATCGACGACGCCGAGCGCGCCGTAGCGAGCGCCCACGAGCGACATGCCCGAGGTGACGATGCGAGTGAGGACCTCGGGCAGTTCGAGATCTGCGCTCACGGCGAGGACGGCCGCCAGCAGGTCCCGCATCCGCTCCTGTGAACGGCGGGCCGTGGACGCTCTGACCCGCAGTTCGTCGAGAAGGTCCTCGAGGTCCAGGTCAGCACCGCGCGGTGTCGGCGAGCCGTCGTGCCCATCGGTGGTAGCCATCACTACTGGCCGGGGGTGCCTCGCGATTCGTCGGCGAGGTAGGCGAGCAGGGCGAGCAGGGAGATCTGCGCCGCGGTGATGACCGCTGCCCACAGGCCGAGCGGCAGGTGGCTGATCGCCCTCTGCTCGAAGACGCCCGGCCCGAGCAGGCCGATCCCGAAGAGGACGAAGAGCACGATGACGACTACCTGGACGCCCGCACCGAGGATGTGCAGGATACGTCGGTCCACGGCGAAGAGGATCCCGGCACCGAGAAGGTAGGCGATCGCGAGGACGAGGTACCCAACGTAGGTGCGATTGTCGGTGACGCCCGGTGCGAGTTGCACTCGAGCGACGAGGAACATCAACACGAGGTAGAGCACGCCGACGAATGCGCTCAACGCCGCTGCGGTGATGCGGATGGACCGCCGGTGGTGCATGGCGGGTGGAGACGCCTGCCCACGCTGCTGGCTTGCCGTGGCCATGACCAGCCTCCTCCTCGGGGTCGTGTGCTCATCCAAGCAGGACCGAGCTGGTTTCCACCATAGGGGATGCGCAGCACTGGGCCCCGCGCAGCGGGTCAGCCCGGTGCGCCGCGAGGTGAGCGGCATACGGAATCGGCCGCTGGGATAAGCGTCACCGCGGCGTACCGCCGTCCTGCTGGGGCCGTCTGCGCCCCCGCCGCAGGTGTGTGTTCTGCGCCTCCAGGTCCAGCACCATGGCGATACCGGCGAGGTT
>JAKDLQ010000227.1 GCA_030452775.1 Micrococcales bacterium
AACAGGAGGTCAACACCAGCTCGCCGACATAATCCGCAGCGGCACATAGTGGCGTATATGTCGCATGCGACATATACGCCAACAGTCGTAGACATCGTGAACGTGCCCCCTCGACGGCGCGGTGATGATGGCGAGCCCGCCGGGGCGCAGCACGCGACGGATCTCCATGGCGGTGGCCCACGGGAACGGGATGTGTTCGAAGGCTTGACCACTGATGACGACATCGGCGCTTCTCGAACGGCATGGGATGGTGTAGGGGCGCGACATGAGGACGTCGACGTTCGCGTTCGCCTTGATATCCACGCCGGTGTAGCTGCCGAGGTAGGGCTCGAGAAGATCGCGGTGGGTCAAGGACTGGCCCCGACTGATGGCGGACCCCAGGTCGATGACGTCGTATCGGCGTCTCCTCGAAAGGTGGGCGTCGAGGCTCTGCTTCATCAACGCTCGCGCGGATCGGTGCACGTTGCGATCCTCTCCCGTCGATGATTCACGACCGCCCGAAACCGGGCTCGGCCGACCACCGGGCGAGCTGGGCAGTGACTCGTGCGTCGGACTATAGCGCGGCGCCGTGTCCGGGCTGGGGTGGGGTGGTTGACAGGTGGTAGTTTGCCTCGCATGCCTTGGAAGGACCACGTCAACAGGTCCCTGTCTCGCTGGACAGGGTATGAGTTGCGACGCGCAGAACTCGGCCGGTCGCGCGGCACAGCCGACGGTGCTGGAGAAGCAGAGCGCCGTGCTGGAGAAGCTGACAATGGTGCTGGAAGAGCAGACCGCGCTGCTGGAAAGGCGGTCGGCAGGGGTCGCGAAGCCAACGACCGAGGCAGCGATTGACCTTCCACGCGATTACGACGAGGCCGCCAAGGCAACGATCCGAGAGGTCAAGCCATGGACGATGACATCACCGGAGAAGCTCAACGCGTTGGTCCTGGCGATTCGCCACGTCGTCGCGCACGGCATCTCGGGTGACGTGGTGGAGTGCGGCGTGTGGCGCGGCGGCAGCATGCAGGCTGCCGCCCGAACCCTCATCGAGGCGGGGGACACCTCGCGTGACCTCTATCTCTTCGACACCTTCGAAGGGATGAGCGCGCCGAGCGACAAGGACAGGCGTCTCCACGACGGGGCACCGGCCGCCGAGCTGCTGGATCGTCATGCCAAGACCTCACCCGTGTGGGCAGTCGCCAGCGTCGATGACGTCAAGGACGGAATGGCGCGTATCGGCTATCCTGCCGAGCGCATCCACTACGTACAGGGCAAGGTGGAGGACACCGTGCCCGAGGAGGCGCCGGAGTCGATCTCGATCCTGCGTCTCGACACCGACTGGTACGAGTCGACCAAGCATGAGCTCGAGCAGCTTTATCCTCGGCTGGTGTCCGGGAGGTGCTCCTGCTCGACGACTACGGCTGGTGGGAAGGTGCCAAGCGGGCGGTCGACGAGTGGCTGGTTGAGACCGGGGAACGTCTACTCCTGCTGCGGATGGGCGAGGGTCGGATCGCCGTCAAACCCTGAGGGCACAGCCGTACACCCTCCACGAGAGCGTAAGGATGTCCCATGAGCGAGCACGATGATCGAGAACCTCGCCGACCGATCGGCGGCGGCCAGAGCCGAGGCTCGAGTGCTGCCCGTGGCCGCGACCCGCGTGGCCGGGACCCGCGTGGCCGGGACCCGCGTGGCCGCGACCCCCGGGACCGTGACGAACGTCAGAGTGGGCCGCGGCTGACCCCGAAGACCCCGCGCCTGCCGGAGCCTGCTATCTGGGAAGGGGTCACCGGGCGGGAGATCGACCGCGGCGTGAAGACCCAGCTGCGGACCCTGTCGAAGGAGAACGCCGAGGGGGTGGCGCAGCACCTCGTCATGGTTGCGCAGCTGCTCGACATCGAACCGGAGGCGGCATTGGCCCACGCCGAGACGGCCGTGCGCCGGGCTGGGCGGATCCCCGCTGCCCGTGAGGCACTCGGACTGGTTGTCTACCGGATGGGCGACTGGGCCCGCGCCTTGTCGGAGTTCCGAACGGTTCGCCGCCTGTCCGGCTCGAGCCACCTCCTGCCTCTCATGGTGGACTGCGAGCGCGCGCTGGGACGCCACGACAAGGCGCTTGAGCTCGCCCAGAGCGAGGAAGCCGGCACCCTGGCGGTCGATGAACGCGTCGAGCTCGCGATCGTCGTGTCTGGCATCAGGCGGGACCTCGGGCAGGTCGACGCGTCCGCAGCCGGCCTTGTCGAGCTCGTGCAGCGGATCGGGCCCGACCGGCCGTCGGCTGCCCGACTCTACTATGCCTACGCCGATGCGGTGTTGGCACAAGGGCACGCGCAGGAGGCGCGGGAGTGGTTCGCCCGAGCGCTCGACGCGGATCACGAGCTCACCACGGACGCCGCGGAGCGCCTCGACGACCTGGACGGGGTCGAGAGGATCGACCTTCTCGCCGGCGCAGCCGACGAGGATGCGGGCTCAGACGAGGATGCCGGCTCCGACGAGGACGCGGGTCACGACGGATGAGCGATGAGGACGAGACCAACGACGGCGCCGCGCCCGGACGCCCGGACGCAGACGAGCCGCCGATCTGCGGCTACGACGGGCTCGCTTGCGACCTCGACGGTGTCGTCTACCACGGTGACCAAGCCGTTCCGGGGGCTCCGGAGGCATTGTCCCGGATGGCTGCCCGCGGCACGGCCGTCGTCTACGTGACCAACAATGCCTCTCGACTCCCCCGCGATGTGGCCGCGTCCTTGATCTCCCTCGGCGCCCCGGCCACGGCGGAATCGGTGGTGACGAGCGCCCAGGCCGGCGCCGCCCGGGTCAGGCGACTGGTCGCGGCCGATCGCACCGAAGCGCCGGTCGTCGTGGCCCTCGGTGGCCCAGGCGTCCGGGCGGCCCTCGATGCGCAGGGGTGTCGACCCGTAGGGCCAGAAGCGGACGAGGCCGTCGCCGTGCTGCAGGGCTACGGGCCGGAACTCACGGTGCAGGACTTCGCACGGGCAGCCCGGCGGATCAGCGACGGTGTGCTCTGGGTGGCGACCAACACCGACGCCACCTTGCCGCAGCCATGGGGCAACGCTCCCGGCAACGGCGCCTACGTCGGCCTGCTGCAGGCGGTGACCGGCCGGGATCCGATCGTCGTCGGCAAGCCCGAGCCGCCCCTCTATGACCTGGCGACGGAGCGGCTCGGCGCCGGACGCGCCCTGGCCATCGGGGACCGCCTCGACACCGACATCGACGGCGCTGCCGCGGCCGGGCTCGATGCCGCCTGGGTGCTCACCGGCGTCCATCTCCCCTCGGACCTCATGCGGCTGCAGACCGCGCTGCCCCGCTACGTCGTTGCGGGGCTCGCCGAGCTGGAACTGCCGTATGCCGCCGCCCGCGCGGATGGGGACGGCTGGGTCTGCGGTGAGCACACCGCCTTCATCGAGCCCGAGGTGGGCGCCCCGCTTCGGCTGGGCGGCCCGAGGCCACCGGGGATCGAGGCCGTCCGGGCAGGGTTGGCCGCTCTCGTGGCGGCGCGGCACACCCGGGCGGTCCCGGTCGAGGATCTTGTCGCTGCGGCCCGGCAACTCGACGACATCGTCACCGCCGCCCGATAGCGTGGATCGTGCATCGATCGCGAGGGAGGGCACAGGGATGAGCATTGAAGGAGGGCACAGGGATGAGCATTGAGGACAGCCGGGCGGACCGGCCCGCCCCACAGCCGGGGGCCGGACCGGTGCCGGAGGGCAGCTCGGCGCGGGAGGTTCGCCCG
>JAKDLQ010000014.1 GCA_030452775.1 Micrococcales bacterium
ACGAACCCGGCCGACCCCGCTCCCCCCTTCATTCGAGTGGCCCCCTCATCCACACCCTCCCCACTCGCGTGGCCCCCTCATCCACAGGGGGCCCCCTTCACCAAACCAAGCCGAGCCGGCACAGCACGGCTACGGTTGCCCCTGATGAGCAAGCGTCCCGACCATTACTTCAGCGCCGAGCCGGCCACGTCCGAGGAGCGGCGCGAGATCCGAGTGCGTCTCGAGGGAATGGAGCTGACCCTGGCGACGGCCCGCGGCGTCTACTCTCCCGAGCGTCTCGACCCTGGCACTGCGGTCCTGCTCCGCCGGGCTCCCGATCCGAGCCCGACCGGCGACCTGCTCGATCTGGGCTGCGGCTGGGGCCCGATCGCGATCTCGTTGGCGATGCGCTCACCCGAGGCGCGCGTCTGGGGCGTCGACGTCAATCGCCGTTCTCTCGAACTGGCGCGGCTCAACGCCGCCACCGCGGGGGTCACGAACGCCACCTTCTGCGAGCCGGGCGAGGTGCCGGACGCCGTGCGCTTCGACACCATCTGGTCGAATCCGCCGATCCACGTCGGCAAGGTCGCACTGCACGAACTGCTCTGCCGCTGGCTGCCTCGGCTCACCGCTGACGGGGTCGCGCATCTCGTCGTCCAGAAGCACCTCGGCTCGGACTCGCTCCAGAGATGGATCAACGCACAGGCCTGGGGTCTCGACTGCACCCGCCTGTGCTCGGCAAAGTCCTTCCGCATCCTCGAGGTCCGCCGGTCCTGAGCTTCGCCCAGCCACCCGACGCGGTCAGAGCGGGAAGTCACCGTCGGCGACGATCTCGGCGGGGCCGGCGAGTTCGACCCGGTGTCCTGGCAACGGCGTTACCGTGAGCCGGCCGCCAGGAACGTCGACGATCCATGGGCTCTCGTCCTCGTCCCCGGACCAGAAGCGCGTGGCGAGCGCCGCGGCCGCAGCACCCGTACCGCACGAGCGGGTCTCACCGACCCCGCGCTCGTGGACCCGCATCTCGATGTGACCCGGTCCGACCGCGCGCACGAACTCGACGTTGATGCCGCCCGTGAGCTCCGGCTGGACCTCGGGCGCCTCGGTGAGGTCGAGCGCCTCGAGCGCGATCTCCTCGGGCAGCATGACGACGGCGTGCGGATTGCCGAGGTCGAGCGAGAGTGCCGGCACGGGTTTGCCGTGACGGGGCCGCACCAGGACGTCGAAGCCGTCGCGCCGAGCACCCTGCTCGTCCGTCAGGCGCCACGGTCCGAGATCGACGGCGAAGCCCTCGCCCGTTGCCCGGACCCGCTTGACGCCGGCTCGGGTTGCGATGGCGAAGTCGCTCGTCTCCACCAGCCCCTCGCGCACGAGGTAGGCCGCGAAGAGCCGTATGCCGTTGCCGCACATCTCGGCGAGCGAGCCGTCCGCGTTGCGGTAGTCCATGAACCACTCGGCCTCAGGTGCGAGGGCACGCACCGCGTCGTCTGTCGCGAACTCGGTCCGTACGACGCGGATGACGCCGTCGCCGCCGAGTCCGGCGCGTCGATCGGTCAGGTGCTGCACCTGGGCGGGCGTGAGTTCGATCGTGCCGTCCGGATCGGGGACGAGGACGAAGTCGTTCTCCGTACCGTGGCCCTTGGCGAAGCGCGTCATATCACCCATCCTCTCGTAGGCGACCGGATTCGATGTCCGGGATTGCCTGACGGATGACCCTGATCGCCTCGTCGAGCACGTCAGGGGCCAGTGCGTCGAGCCAGGCGATCCGGGGGTCGCGCCTGAACCAGGCCTGCTGCCGGCGGGCGAACCGACGGGTTGCCTGCGCGGTATCGTCCCGCGCCTCCACCCCCCCGATCACGGCGTCGAGGACCGCGATCGCCTGGCGGTAGCCGATGGCGTGGCTCGCCGTGGCACCGTCGCGCAACCCGTGGTGAAGAAGCCGCTTCGTCTCGGCCTGAAGGCCCTGCTCCCACATCCGCTCGACGCGACGCTCGATGCGATCATCGAGCGCGGCCTGCTCGAGGCGGAGGCCGAGCATCACGGCAGGAGTGACGAATCGCCGAGTGGGCATGGTGGCGCTGAACGGCATACCGGTGAGTTCGATGACCTCGATGGCGCGGACGACGCGCCGGACATTGTTGGGCTGGATGTGGCGGGCCGCCTCAGGGTCCGCCGCTCGCAACCGCGCATAGACCGCGGGGGCCCCCTGCTCGGTCGCCTCGGCCTCGATCGCAGCACGCACCTTCGGATCGGTCGGAGGGATGTCGAGACGGTCCAGCGCGGCGCGGATGTACAGGCCGGATCCGCCGACGAACACCGGGACGTTGCCGCGGGCCCGAATGGCGTCGACGTCGGCGCGAGCGGCTCGCTGGTAGCGCGCGACGCTCGCCTCCTGCGTCACGTCGAGCACGTCGAGTTGGTGATGGGGGACTCCGCGGCGCTCGGACACGGTGAGTTTCGCGGTGCCGATGTCCATCCCTCGGTAGAGCTGCATGGAGTCGGCGTTGATGACCTCGCCGCCGATCCTCTCCGCGAGCGCGAGGCCGAGGTCGGACTTGCCGCTCGCCGTGGGTCCGACGACGGCGATGACCGGCATCATCGCGCCGCCGTCACATCGCCTCGTCCTCACCCTCGTCGTCACCCACGGCGTCGGCGTCGTGGCCGAAGGGGTCCTCGTCGACGCCGGGTAACCACCTGTGCCCCGGCTTGCCCCAGCCGTTCGCTCGGATCGCCTTGCGGGCCTTCTTCGACTGGCGCTCATCGAGACGGTCGACGTAGAGCGTCCCATTGAGGTGGTCGTACTCGTGCTGCATGCAGCGGGCGAACCAGCCGGTGGCGTCGAACTCGATCCGGTTGCCGTCGAGGTCCGTGCCGATGACATGCGCCTGCGCCGCCCGCTTGAGGGGGAAGGACTCCCCCGGCACGGACAGGCACCCTTCCCTCTCGTGCTCGGGATCGGGTCGCTCCTGCGGGATCCGCGATGTCGTGACACTCGGGTTGATGATGTGTCCGCGCGGCGCCACCCCGTCGTCGTTGGCCATGTTCCAGATGAAGACGCGCAGCCCGACGCCGACCTGTGGCGCGGCGAGGCCTGCACCGTTGGCCGCATCAATGGTCTCGAGCATGTCGGTGACGAGAGTCCGCAGGTCCTCGTCGAACTCCGTCACGAGCGTTGCGGTGTGGTGCAGGACGGGCTCGCCGGTGATCATGATGGGACGTACGGCCATGCGGGCCAGTCAAGCACGCACAGTGCGGACCGATCCAATCCGGCAGCTGCGGGCGACGCGTGACGGGGTCTGGACCCCCGACTGGTCAGCGGCTTGAGCAGGACGACGCAGCAGCGGGCACCGCAGCCGGCGCCCCGATCGAGGGCATCCCGAGGCGAACTGCCGGCTTACCCGTCCCCTGCGGCACCTGCTGCAAGGTGGACCAGGCATCGCCGCCGCGCGTTCGACGGACGGCGTACGTGCCTCCGGTCATCCCGGAATCGGCGACGAGGTGGTGCGGCGCGCCGTAGGTCACGCCGGTGGTGACCAGGTCGCCCGGGCGCGGCACATCGACACCCTCCGGCATGGCGAAGTGGACGAGCCGGTTGTCCCTGGCACGACCGGACATCCGCTTGGTCTGGGCATCCTTGCGGCCCTCGGAGGGTGCGACGAGGACCTCGACGTCGCGGCCCTCGACGCGACGGTTCTCCGACCAGCTGATCTGCTCCTGGAGGGCGATGAGCCGCTCGAAGCGTTCCTGGACGACGGCCTTGGGGACCTGGTGGTCCATCGTCGCGGCCGGGGTGCCGGGCCGAATCGAGTACTGGAAGGTGAAGGCGCTGGAGAAGCGGGCCTCGCGCACGACGTCCAGCGTGCCCTGGAAGTCCGCCTCGCTCTCACCGGGGAAGCCGACGATGATGTCTGTCGTGATCGCGGCATCCGGGATGTGCCGACGGACCGTGTCCAAGATCCTGAGGAACTTTGCGCTGCGGTAGGAGCGGCGCATGTCCCGGAGCACTGTGTCCGACCCGGACTGCAGCGGCATGTGCAGGCTCGGCATGACGTTGGGGGTCTCGGCCATGGCGAGGATGACGTCCTCGGTGAAGGCAGCCGGATGCGGGCTGGTGAAGCGGACCCGTTCGAGGCCCTCGATGTCACCGCACGCCCGCAACAGCTTGCCGAATGCCAGCCGGTCGCCGAATTCGACGCCGTAGGTGTTGACGTTCTGTCCCAACAAGGTGATCTCGACGACGCCCTCCGCCACGAGCGCCTCGATCTCTGCAAGGATCTCGCCCGGCGGGCGGTCAGCCTCCTTGCCGCGCAGGCTCGGCACGATGCAGAACGTACACGTGTTGTTGCAGCCGACCGAGATCGACACCCACCCGTTGTAGGCAGAGTCGCGCCGGGTGGGCAGCGTCGAGGGGAAGACCTCGAGACTCTCGAGGATCTCGACCTCGGCCTTCCTGTTGTGGGCGGCTCGCGCGAGCAGGGCCGGGAGAGACCCGATGTTGTGGGTGCCGAAAACGACATCTACCCACGGCGCCTTCTCGACGATGTCCCCGCGGTCCTTCTGCGCCAAGCACCCGCCGACGGCGATCTGCATGTCGGGGTTGGCGAGCTTGGCCGGACGGAGCTGACCGAGATTGCCGTAGAGCTTGTTGTCCGCATTCTCGCGGACCGCGCACGTGTTGAAGACGACGACATCTGCGACCTCGGGCCGCGAACGCGCCGGCACGCTCGAGAGGTCGATGTAGCCCGCCGTCTCAAGGAGGCCGGCGAGGCGCTCGCTGTCGTGGACGTTCATCTGACATCCGTGGGTGCGGACGTCGTAGGTCTTCTGTGCAGTCATGGCACCGTCAAGGGTACGGCGTCCGGGCGCGAGCCGCGGACCGGTCAGTCGCGCCGGTGTTCGGCGGCACCATCGATGGCGTCACGGATGATGGGCCAGGCCAGCTGGCCCGAGTAGCCCTTGCGCGCCAGCATCCCGGCCAGGCGGCGAGCCTGGACATCTGCTGCGAGTCCGTGCATCGAGCGCATCTTCTTGGCGACCAACGCCTCGGCGGCTGCCCGCTCGTCCGCGGTCTCCACCTGATCAAGTGCCCCCTCGGCGACGTCGGAGTCGATGCCGCTCTTGCGCAGTTCGTGGGCCAGAGCACGTCGGGCGAGTCCCTTGGTCGACTGCTTCGACCGGACGAGTAGCTCGGCGTACGCCTCGTCATCGACGAGCCCCACCTCGGCCATCCGGTCCAACACTCGGGCGGCGACGGCTTCATCGCATCCTCGTTGACGCAGCTTGGCCTCCAGCTGGGCTCGACTGCGCGGAGCCAGGCTCAGTTGCCGCAGCACGATGGCCCGAGCCACCGACTCCGGATCTGCGTCCGGTGCGGCGGCCTGCAGGTCCTCGGGCGGCGGCGTCCATCCGGCCCGCCTCCGCGTGTGCTCGAGCCTGGCCCGAGCCGCGGCCACCTTCTCGGCCTCGGCGAGGGTGGCCACGGCGCGGGCCTGCCTCTCCTCGTGGGTGCAGTCGTGTCGTGCGGTCATGATGAGATGTCGACCAGGATCAGAAGTCGACAGGGACGTCCGCCACCTCGGCAGGCTGGTCGACCCGCGGGCCGACGCCGAGCTTCTCCTTGATCTTCTTCTCGATCTCGTCCGCGAGATCGGGGTTGTCCTTGAGGAAAGTGCGAGCGTTCTCCTTGCCCTGACCGAGCTGGTCTCCCTCGTAGGTGTACCAGGCGCCGGCCTTGCGCACGAAGCCGTGCTCGACCCCCATATCGATGAGGCCACCCTCGCGCGAGATGCCGTGGCCGTAGAGGATGTCGAACTCCGCCTGCTTGAACG
The DNA here is from genome assembly GCA_030452775.1 of Micrococcales bacterium. Classification (GTDB taxonomy): domain Bacteria; phylum Actinomycetota; class Actinomycetes; order Actinomycetales; family Dermatophilaceae; genus JAKDLQ01. The sequence continues at coordinate 5,805 of JAKDLQ010000014.1, forward strand.
GCGGCGAGACCTTGTTCTTCACGACCTTGACCCGGGTCCGGTTGCCGACGGGCTCCGTCCCGTCCTTGAGCGTCTCGATGCGGCGCACGTCGAGGCGCACGGACGCGTAGAACTTGAGCGCCTTGCCACCTGTCGTGGTCTCGGGCGATCCGAACATGACCCCGATCTTCTCCCGGAGCTGGTTGATGAAGACGGCTGTCGTACCGGTGCTGTTGATGGCCCCGGTCAACTTGCGCAGCGCCTGAGACATGAGGCGGGCCTGGAGGCCGACGTGGCTGTCACCCATCTCGCCCTCGATCTCGGCCCGAGGCACGAGCGCGGCCACCGAGTCGACGACGATGATGTCGATGGCGCCTGAACGGATCAGCATGTCGGCGATCTCGAGTGCCTGCTCCCCCGTGTCCGGCTGGGAGACGAGCAGGCCGTCGGTGTCCACCCCGAGGTTCTTGGCGTACTCCGGGTCGAGGGCGTGCTCGGCGTCGATGAACGCCGCGATGCCGCCGGCCTTCTGCGCGTTGGCCACCGCGTGCAGCGCCACCGTGGTCTTGCCGGAGGACTCCGGCCCGTAGATCTCGACGACCCGGCCCCTCGGCAGGCCCCCGATGCCGAGGGCGATATCCAGTGAGATCGCCCCCGTCGGGATGACCTCGATCGGTGGGCGGACGTTGTCACCGAGGCGCATCACCGCCCCCTTGCCGTAGCTCTTCTCGATCTGACCCATCACCGACGCGAGGGCCTTGTCTTTGTCCTTGTCCTGCACCGTTGCCATCTGAAGGTCACCTGTCTGCCATCTGCGTGGTGGTCGTCTACCTGCGACCCGCGGCGATATCGTTCGCCGTCGAGTCAGACGTTAGGCGCCGCCACCGACATCATGGTTGCTCCACGAGACGGCCTGTGGACGATGCGCATCTGGTGACGGGCCTGTGGACGAGCATACCGAACACGCGTTCGATGTGCCTACGCGACACGCCCGAGTCATCACCACTCACTGCTCGAGCGCCTGCTGGAACACGCGCAGCATCTCGTCGGAGAAGAGCCAGAAACGCGCCTCTCGGACCTCCGGATGATCGTTGAGCGCCGCTCCCACCGAGTCGATCGCGATTCGTGCCGCTGACTCCACCGGAAAACCGTAGACTCCGCACGAGATCGCCGGAAACGCCACGACGGCGAGGTGGTGCGCGGCCGCCAGCTCGATGCTGCGCCGATAGCAGGAGGCGAGCAGCGCCGCCTCCCCTGAGTTCCCGCCCCGCCACACCGGGCCAACGGCGTGGATGACGTGGCGTACGGGAAGCCGGCCGGCGCCGGTGATCTTCGCCTCACCCGTCTGGCATCCGCCAAGGTCCCGGCACTCGGCGAGCAGCGCCGGACCGGCAGCCCGGTGGATCGCGCCATCGACCCCGCCACCGCCGAGCAGCGACTGGTTGGCAGCGTTGACGATCGCATCCGCTGTCGCGTCGGTGGTGATATCACCGCGGTGCACGGTGATCCGCCCCCGCCCAGGAACCACGCCCTCAGCCATCACCGCCTCCATCACGTCGATCCACGACACTCATCACGCGCTCCCTACTTGCGCCGTCTGCCCCGTCTGCCCGTCTGCCCGTCTGCCCGCCTGCCCCATCAGTCCACACCACCGGCCGCCCCGCGCGCACTGCGGCTGCCGCGGCCGAGCCGACGCTCCTCGGGGATGTCCATGTCTTGGCAGATCGCCTCCCACACCCGACGGGGCTCCACACCGTCGGCCAGTGCTACGAGGGCGGTGCGGTCGCCCAGCGCACCCAGCACGTGGTCCCGGACGAGCGACCCCGAGTAGGCGGTCCCGAACTCGTCCTCCATCAGCGTCCAGAAGTGGCTCATCCGCACCCTCGTCAGTGTGCCACCGATGTGCCACCGATCCGACAAGATGCTGCCCATGCGCGCCTCGTCCGCACCCCCTGGAAGGTACAGTCGCATCGTGGATCGCGGCCTTTTCCGATCCCGACGCACACGAAACAGGGAATCCCATGACCGAGCCCACCAACGGCGAGCCGACCAACGGCGAGCCCACCAGCGCTCCGCACGACGAGCACGACGGCACGCCCGATGTCAGCTCCACCCAACGCATCCCCAGCCCGGACACCCAGGCCATGCCGACCTCGGGCGCCTACAGTTACCCGGGTCGCAGCACAGACCAAGACGCAGGGCAAGGCGCAGGGCAGAGCACGGCCCAAGGCATCACCGCCTCTGCTGCAGCCACTGGCGTGGCCTTGTCCGAGGACGTCTCGACACACAGGTCGAAGCGCACCGGCCTGATGATCGGCGGCCTGGCTGCAGCTCTCGTCCTCGGTGGCGGCGCGATCGTTGCCTCGAGCGTGCTGAGCGGCGGCGGAGCCCGGCCCGCCGACGTGCTCCCCGGCGACTCCTACGCATACGTCCAGCTCGATATCGACCCCAGTGCCGGGCAGAAGATCGCGGCCGTGCGGTTCCTCGACAAGCTGCCCCAGGTCAAGGACAACCTCGGCACCGGCGACCTGCGCAAGAATCTCTGGGACACCATCGCCAAGCGCGACGACTGTGTCGGCGCCCTCTCCTACGACGCCGACATCGCGCCGTGGCTCGGTGACCGGGTCGGGCTGTCGCTGCGTCCCGGCGGGACCAAGGACGTGCCCAACATGGCCGTCGCGGTGCAGGTCAAGGACGAGGGCAGCGCCAAGGACGCCCTCAACACGCTGCTGGCCTGCGACTCCGACTCCAGCAGCGACGTGCGGATGAGGGACGGTTATGCCATCATCACGCCCGGCGGTCAGGCGGACGCCACGATGGCCGCGATCGACAAGAGCACCCTGGCCGACTCCGCGGACTTCTCCGGCGACATGTCCGCCCTCGGTGAGCAGGGCATCGCCTCCGCCTGGTTCGACGGCGAACCCGCCCTCAAGGACATGGCCAACCTCGGGGGGAGCAGCCTGGGTGGGCAGCAGCTGCCGACCGGCGTCAAGGGCCGCGTGGCCATGGCACTGCGCTTCGATCCGGCCTCCATCGAACTTGCCGGCATCGCCCGTGGTGTCGACGGGATCAAGGCGTCGAGCACCAACGGCGACGAGCTCACGAGCCTGCCTGACGACACTGTCGCCGCGGTCCAGGTCTCCGGCGCGGACCAGCTCATCGACGCGGCCTGGCCACAGCTCGTGGGGCTCGCCGACGAGCAGGCCGCCAAGCAGGGCCAGGGCGACCTCATCCAGCGGATCGAGCAGCAGCTCGACATCACCCTGCCCGATGACCTCAAGGTCCTCTTCGGCACCAGCCTGACGATGGCACTGCCTGACCAGGACTTCGGAGGCAGCGTGCCGACCTTCGGCGCCAAGGTCGTCACCTCGGACGTCACTCGCGCCAAGGACCTCCTGACGAGGATCGAGGACGCCTCCGGCGGCCAGGTGATGCTCAACACCAAGGTCGATGGCAACACGCTCGCGGTCGCCACCACGCCGGACTACGCCGACACCCTCGTCTCCGGAGGCAGCCTCGGCGACACCGATGGCTTCAAGGCCGCTCTGGGCGACGTCTCCCACACCAACGTGGGGGTCTACGTCGATCTCGACCGGCTCGAGAAGCTCTACATCAACGCGGTTCCCAGCGACCAGCGAGCCTTCGTCGAGGCGCTCAAGGCGCTCGGGCTCACCTCATCGAGCACGGCTGACGGCGAGCAGGCCTTCTCCATGCGCCTCGTCGGCAACTGACAACCGGCACCTGGCAACCCCGCAGCCGAGCCCGCCGTATGCCGCTGGGCTCGGCTGCGAGCAGGGCGCTCCCCGAGGCGCACTCCGCCTCACGACGCCTCACCCCGACGAAGCCGCGCAGATGAAGACGCGCAGACGCGGGTCATGCGGCGCAGATCTTCCACACCGCCTTGGAGATCGAGGCGATGAGGGCGGCTGCAGCCGTCTCGTTGAGGTTGGTCGTCGTGCATACGGCCAGGACGTAGGGGGCGCGTCCGATGGGCCGGACCAGGGCGACGTCGTGGGCCACGCCGGGCTGCCAGCCGGTCTGGTTGGCGACGGGGACGCTGGAGGGCAGCCCAGCCGGGATCATCGTACGGCGCTGCTGGCGGGCCAGCATCGCCTCGACTGGGGCACAGACCGGGGCACCGCCCAGGGCGGTGTCGCGTCGGGCGACCGAGGCCATGATCCGGGCGAGGTCGGCGGCCGTGACCGTGTTGGTGATCCCGGCCTCGCGCGCGGCCACATCCTCCCTTCCGCGCCTGATGCTCGTCTTGGGCGAGCAGCCCGTGACATCGAGCACGTGGGCGATCTCGTCGAGACCGACCGCCTCGAGCACCAGGTTGCCGGCGAGGTTGCCGGAGTGGGTGATCGCATGGTCGGCGAGCTGGAAGAGCGAGCGGGTCGTTCCGCTCTCGAGCGCCGCCCAGGTCCCGGGATCGTCATCCTCGTCCGGGTCCACGGAGAAGATGGACCCGTCGAGCACCGAGGCGAAGGAGTTGTGCACTCGGACCTGGGCATTGAGCTTGATCTCGCCGCGTTCGGCGCGGCGCAGGGCTGCGAGGACGAGCGGCAACTTCATCTCGGAGGCACCGTAGTGCGACTCATCGGCGTCGCGGGAGAACCGGACGCCCACCAGATCGCCCCACCAGACCGAGACGGTGCCCATGGAGGCCACCTCATCGAGCAGTGATTCAAGGTCTCGGAATGGTGAAACCGACATAGCCGGCGCCTCCTCAGGCTGCAGATGCCGAAACGACAGCCTCACCACTAGGAACCGGGAGCGCGACGGTGAGGGCCAGGCCCTCGGACTCCGCCATCCGGCTCGACACGTCGATGAGGACTTGGGACAGGGGCAACTCGAGCGCACCGCAGATCGACGCGAGCAGCTCCGACGAGGCCTCCTTCTCGCCCCGCTCCACCTCGCTGAGGTAGCCGAGCGAGACCGAGGCGGTCGCCGAGACCTCACGCAGGGTGCGTCCCTGAGCACGGCGGCGCTCCCGAAGGACGTCGCCCAGCTCTTGTCGCAACAGGATCATGTCGTCCTCCTCGGCCGTGTGTCGTGGTGCTGCTCCGGGGTGCCGTCGGGTGGTGCGTTCTCGCTGATGTTGCCGTTAACTCATACCGTACCCCGTGCCGCTGTGCGTCGTCGCGGGAGTACGCAGCGAGCGCGACGACCGGCCCTACGCGATCACTCCGGCCCCAGTGCCGCGGACGCGAGCGCGAGAATGTGCCTGACCGTCCCGGAGCGGATCTGCGTCCGGGACCCGTGCAAGGCCAAACTCGTCACCTGTGTTCCACGAGGTCCGGCCACGGCGATGTGGATCGTGCCTGCCGGCTTTCCCTCGGCGGGTCCCGGACCGGCGACCCCCGTCGTCGCGAGGCCCCAGGTGGCCGACAAACTCTCGCGCACCCGCGCCGCCATGGCTGCCGCCACCTCGGGGTCGACGGTCCCGACCCGAGCGATGAGTTCGGCGGGGACCCCCAACAGCGCGACCTTGAGGTCAGCGGCATACGCGATGATCCCGCCGCGCAGGACGAGGGAGGCGCCCGGCGTGTCGGCGATGGCGGCAGCGACGAGCCCGGCAGTGAGCGACTCGGCGCAGGCCACGGTGTCCCCGCGCTCGGACAGGCGGCGCACCAGCCGCGCCGAAGCGTCGGGGGCGCTCTCGGAGGCGGAGACGCCCGTATCCTCGTCGTTCATACTGTCACCCCTCGTTCGGACATCAGCCGCGAGCGGACCGCCGCGCGGTGCGCTCGCTCGACCGGCGCACGTGCAGCGCCTTGAAGACGTAGTCGATTCCGGACACCACCGTGATGATGAGGGCCGCGCCGAGGATGCCGTAGGCCACCCACCGCCAGACCTCGTGTAGCGGCAGCACCCAGAGGGGGAATGTGAGAGCCGCGAGCGACACCGTCTGCAGCATCGTCTTGAGCTTGCCGCCTCGCCCTGCCGGCATCACCCCGTGCCGGATGACGACGAAACGCAGCACGGTGATGCCGAGCTCGCGGACGAGGATGACGATGGTCACCCACCACCAGATCACCCCGAGCAGCGACAGCCCGATGAAGGCCATCCCCGTCAGCGCCTTGTCGGCGATCGGATCGGCGATCTTGCCGAAGTTGGTGATCTGGCCCCTGCTGCGGGCGATCTTGCCATCGACCCCATCCGTGACGGCTGCGGTCACGAAGACCGCCCACGCCCAGAAGCGCAGCCACGGGTGCACACCATCGTCGTAGAGAAGCAGCCACCCATAGACGGGGACGAGGAGGATCCGCAGCACAGTGAGCGCGTTGGGGATGTTCCAGTCCGTCGGCTTCGGCGGCGGGCCCTGGCCGGGGTGTGAGGTCATCTCATCGCATTCAGATCGGCGATGAGATCGATCCCCTCGGTGTCCGCGACGACTGCCGTGACCATGTCTCCGACTGCCGGCGGCGCGGCGCCCTGCGCGAGGCGTAGGTAGGTGGCACCGTCGATGTCGGGTCCCTGGAAAGGGGCCCGACCGACGAGGTCGCCCTCCTCCGCCAGGTCGCCGCCACCCGCGACACCGACCTCCTCGACGAGGACCTCGACGCGCTGCCCGACGCGCTCCTCTGCGCGCTGGGCGGTGAGCTCCTCGGCGAGCCGGGTGACGCGTTCCACCCGCTCGGCGATGACCTCGGGAGCCAGCCCACCGGCATACGTCGCGGCTTCGGTGCCGTCCTCGTCGGAGTAGCCGAAGATCCCCACGGCGTCGAGACGGGCCGCGGTGAGGAAGGTCTCCAACTCCGCGAGGTCGGATTCGGTCTCGCCAGGGAAGCCGACGATGAAGTTGCTGCGGATGCCCGCCTCGGGCGCGTCGGCTCGCACCCGGGCGAGCAGGTCGAGGAAGGACCCACGCGAGCCGAAGCGGCGCATCGCTCGCAACAGCGGCTCGGAGGCGTGCTGGAACGAGATGTCGTAGTAGGGCACCACGCCGGGGGTGTCGACCATGGCGCGCAGCAGCCCCGGGCGGATCTCTGCGGGCTGCAGGTAGGACACCCGCACCCGTTCGATCCCCGCGACGGCGCTGAGCTCGGGCAGCAGCTTCTCGAGGAGGCCGAGGTCTCCAAGGTCCTTGCCGTAGGACGTGGAGTTCTCGGAGACGAGGAACAGCTCCTTGACGCCTCGGACCGCCAGCCACTGGGCCTCGGCGATGACATCGGCGGGCCGGCGCGAGACGAAGGCGCCCCGGAACGTCGGGATGGCGCAGAAGGAGCAGCGCCGGTCGCAGCCGGAGGCGATCTTCAGCGGAGCCCATGGTCGCCCGTCGAGGCGCGCCCGGATGACGCGAGGTCCGGTGGCGGGCACCGAAAGCCCGTTGCTGACGGCCTCGGCGAGATCGACCCCCGCACCGTCCGCATGCCCGGGAAGCGCGACGTGCGCGGCGCTGTCCTGCCGGGCGGCGGGACGCAGCGGCAGCAACCGGCGTCGATCACCGGGAGTGTGGCTCGCCACGTGACCGCCTGCAAGGATGGTGCCCAAGTGAGTCGACAGGTCGCGATAGGAGTCGAAGCCGAGCACGGCGTCGGCCTCCGGGAGCTGCCGCGCGAGCTGCTCGCCGTAGCGTTCGGCCAGGCACCCGACGGCGACGACCTTCTGCGTGCGGCTGCCGTCGTGCTTGAGGTCGGAGGCCTCGAGGAGCGCGTCGATGGAGTCCTTCTTGGCCTGCTCGATGAAGCCGCAGGTGTTGACCACCGCCACGTCCGCCTCTGCTGCATCCTCGACGAGGCGCCAGCCCTCGGCGAGCAACCGGCCTGCGAGCTCTTCCGAGTCGACCTCGTTGCGGGTGCACCCCAGAGTGACGAGAGCGACGCTCTTGTCAACAGCCGGAGGGACCGAGGTCATGCCCCCACTCTAGATGCTGGGCTGTTCGATGACGGCAGGCTGCGACGAGCTGGACGCGGCCCTCTCGCCACCCTTTGCCCCTCAGCGCCCGAAGCGCACGATGGTCAGACCGACCAGCCGGGCGACGACCATCGCCACATAGAGCGTCCCGGTGATCTGCTGGAGGCTGACGAACGAACGCGCGTGCGGAGCGGCCGCGACGATGTCCGACAGGCCCGTGCCGGTCATGTTGGCGACCGAGAGTCCGAGCAACTCGAACCAGCTCCGCGGGCCTCCCACGAACGAGTCGGGCCAGACGAACTGGGCCGTGAGATAGAGGTAGGCGTAGGCCCACGCGAAGACGGTGAACGTCGCCCCCGTCGCGTAGAGCTCGTCCTTGCTGACCCAGTTGTCCGCGAACATGTACCGGACCAGGGCGTAGCCGACGTAGAAGTAGAAAATCGCGTGGAAGAGGGCCGAGGTGAAGGCAATCGCTGTCGAATCCGGCCAGATCGCCTCCGCGACGGTGAGCAGCACCACCGGGATCCCGATGAAGGCGGCGACCCAGGTCAGCGCTGGAGACGCGCGCACCACCCGGACCGCGAGGTAGAGCACGACGAGCGCGAGGACGCCGAACCCGGCCTTGCCCCATGGGCCGATCAGCTCCTTCTCGATGAAGGGATAGATCAGCAGGAAGGCCAGCTGGACGAAGAGCAGCACCGCGCTCGGCAGTTCACGGACGTTGCGACGAAACCGGTTCCAGCGCGTGGGAGGTCGGCCTCGAGGAGCTGAAGGCCAGAGTTCGAGAGAAGCGGACACGGTGCAGACTCTAGACGCCGGCGCGCTCGATCCGAGTGCGGCAACTGGGACTTCCCGTCATCGACCTGCGACCTGGAGACGACGCGCAAGGTTGGTCCACTACGTGCTCACACCGGTGGCCGGTATCTCACCTTGAGCGTGAGGGCGGCCCCTGGCGCCGTCACCGGCGCTCGTCGTGTAGGTCCCTGCGCCCCGATGCGTCCTCGAAGTGCTCGCCGTCGTCGCGCGCGGTCGAGTCCTGGTCGTCCGGCGGCCGTCGCCGTGCCGGCACCTCGGTCGTCGCCTCGCGCTCGCGCTGCTCACCGTGCTCGACGACAAGGGAGGCGGTGCGCCGCGCGGGAGGGCTGCCGTCCGCGCCGTCTGCGTCGTCGTCGTCAGCCTGGCCGTATGCCGCTGTGCCTGCGTGCGCGGGCGGCTCCACTATGGCGGCCGGCGGGGCGTACGGGCCCTCCTCCGCGCTCGGCTGGGCAGGACTCAGGACGTCCTCCCCGCGCAGCAGAGCAAGCGTCTGTGGAAGGTCATCCGCACGGACCAGGACGTCCCGGGCCTTGCTCCCCTCGCTCGGACCGACGATGCCGCGTGACTCGAGCAGATCCATGAGGCGACCGGCTTTGGCGAAGCCGACGCGCAGCTTGCGCTGGAGCATCGACGTCGAGCCGAACTGCGTCGTGACGACGAGCTCGGTGGCCTGCAGCAGCACGTCGAGGTCATCGCCGATGTCGTCGTCGATCTGCTTCTTCGGCGCCACGACGGTGACGTCTTCGACGTAGTTGGGCTTCAGCTGGGTGGTGACGAACTTCACGACCTCATGGATCTCCGACTCGTTCACCCACGCCCCCTGCACCCGCATCGGCTTGCTGGCGCCCATCGGCAGGAACAGCGCGTCACCCTGACCGATCAGCTTCTCGGCACCGGGCTGGTCGAGCACGACCCGCGAGTCGGCCAGCGAGCTCGTCGCGAACGCCATCCGCGACGGGATGTTGGCCTTGATCAGGCCGGTGACGACATCGACCGACGGGCGCTGGGTGGCCAGCACGAGGTGGATGCCGGCCGCGCGCGCCAGCTGGGTGATGCGCACGATCGACTCCTCGACGTCGCGCGGGGCCACCATCATCAGGTCGGCCAGCTCGTCGACGACGACGAGCAGGTAGGGGTAGGTCGTCAGCTGGCGCTCCGAGCCGGGCAGCGGCTTGACCTTGCCCGCCCGCACGGCCTTGTTGAAGTCGTCGAGGTGCTTGAAACCGAAGGCGGCCAGGTCGTCGTACCGCTGGTCCATCTCCTTGACGACCCACGAGAGCGCCTCGGCGGCCTTCTTGGGGTTGGTGATGATCGGGGTGATCAGGTGCGGGATGCCCTCGTAGGCCGTCAGCTCGACCCGCTTGGGGTCGACGAGGATCATTCGCACCTCCTCGGGCGTCGAGCGCATCAGGATCGAGGTGATCATCGAGTTGACGAAGGACGACTTTCCCGAGCCGGTGGCGCCGGCGACGAGCAGGTGCGGCATCTTGGCGAGGTTGGCGATGACGTAGGCGCCCTCGACGTCCTTGCCGACGCCCATCACCATCGGGTGCTCGTTGCTGCGGGCCGTGTGGCTGCGCAGCACGTCACCGAGGGCGACGTTCTCACGGTCGAGGTTGGGGATCTCGATGCCGATGGCCGACTTGCCGGGGATCGGGCTGAGGATGCGCACGTCCGCCGAGGCGACGGCATACGCGATGTTCTTCGACAGCGCGGTGACCCGCTCGACCTTGGTGCCCGTTCCGAGCTCGACCTCGTAGCGGGTGACCGTGGGTCCGCGGGTGAAGCCGGTGACGGCTGCGTCGATGTCGAACTGGTCGAAGACGTTGGTCAGCGACTCGACGACGCGGTCGTTCGTCGCGCTCCTGGTCTTGTGCGGCGCCCCCGGGGTGAGCATCGCCTGATCCGGCAGTCGGTAGGTGATGTCGCCACTCAGGGGCAACTGCTCGACGCGGGCCGGCGGAGCGGAGATCGGTGGCGGAGCGAGCTCGGTGGCGGCTCCAGGCGTCGTCGGGGCGGACGCGGCGCCCGTGTCGGGGGCGCCGTGAGTGCGTGGGTCGGTGGCGTCGACGACGGGCGTGTCCTGCGTGGCATCGGGTCCTGCGGCGGCGCCACCGGGGCGAGGTGCGAGAACGCCCGGGGCCGTGGCCCGCTTCTGACCGGGGCGCGGGCCTGGCCGGGAGGCGCGTTCGGCGGCCTCGGTCTCGGCCGCCTTGCGGAAGGCCTCGTCGCCGTCCCGCTCGGCGCCGAGGTCGACGGCGTGGCGCCCGCGAGGGCGCTTGATCACGGTCGTGGCGTCGGGATCCGCGGCGCCGGGGCCTGCGGCGTCCTGGCCGTCCTCGCCTGCGCTCGCGCTAGGCCTCTTGAGGACGAGATCGCGTAGTTGGCGACATCGTGCCGGGATCATGTTGACGGGAGTTGCCGTGACGACGAGCAGCCCGAAGACCCCGAGCAGCGACAACAGCGCGACCGCGCCGTAGACGGAGATGGCGGCGGCGATCGGACTTGACGCGAGGAAGCCGATGATCCCACCTGCTGCTCGCATCCCGTCGGCTCCGTCCGGAGGGGTGGGGATGCCGGCCGCGATGTGTGCCAGGCCGCATGCGGCGAAGGTCAGGGCGGTCGTGCCGACGATGAGCCGATTGGTCCCGACCTCGTTGCGGGGGGCGCGCAGCAGGCGCACCCCCAGTGCGAGCAGGACGAGGGGCACGGCATACGCCACCAGTCCGAAGGTTCCCGCGAAGATCGCGTGGACGACCTGACCGAAGGTGCCCTGCACCCCCCACCACTCCCGTGAGGCGACGATGACCGACAGCGCGATGAGCGCGAACCCGAGCCCGTCGCGACGGTGCTCCGCCTCGAGTTCGACGGCGCTGTTGCCGACGCGTCGCACCGCGCCCCCGGCGACGTGCGAGACCCCCATCCAGGTGTTGCGGACCGCACGAAGCGGGAAGGGCAGCCCGCCGCCCTTGGCCCTCCTCGACCGGGGTGAACGGGCCGGCTGTTTGCGCTGGGCAGGGCGGCTCGATCGGGCGGCCGGCGGGCGTGAGGATCTGCCCTTGCTCGCCGAGCTCGAGCGGGCGCTGTTCGTGGACGGTCGGGTCGCCATGATGGCAACGTACGTCAATCCCCCCTAGAAGACACGCGTCACACGCGCAACACCACCGAATGGCCCCGCCATCCACAC
>JAKDLQ010000228.1 GCA_030452775.1 Micrococcales bacterium
CCGGCGCGGCGCCGGGTGCAGGCGCCCGGCGTCCCCCCGCCGGAGTGGGGCCCGCGATGAGCGCCGTCGAGGTCGTCGTGCGCGCAGTCTCGGTGCTCGCGGCCTTCCTCGTCCTCCCCCTGCTCGTCGGGCAGACGGAGCACAAGGTGATGGCACACATGCAGGGCCGGCTCGGACCGATGTATGCCGGGGGCTTCCACGGCTGGGCTCAGCTCATCGCCGACGGGGTGAAGTTCGCCCAGAAGGAGGACGTAGTGCCGGCGCTGGCCGACCGGGGCGTGTTCCGGCTGGCCCCGGGGGTCGCGCTCGTGCCCTACCTCGTGGCGCTGTCCGTGATCCCCCTGTCCCCCAGCGTCGTCGGCGCCGACGTGGATGCCAGCGTGCTGCTCGTGCTGGCCGCGATCGGCGTGAGCATCATCGGCACGCTGATGGCCGGTTGGGCCTCGGCGAACAAGTACTCCCTCCTCGGCGCGATGCGCTCGGCTGCCCAGCTCGTCTCCTACGAGCTGCCGATGGTCCTCGCCGCTGCCTCGGTGGCCCTCGCCGCAGGCACCCTGTCGCTGACCGGGATCGCCGAGGCGTGGCATCCGAGCTGGCTGCTGTGGCAGCTGCCCGGCGCGGTCGCCTTCCTCGTCGCGGGCGTTGCCGAGCTGCAGCGGACCCCTTTCGACATGCCGGTCGCCGACTCCGAGATCGTCTTCGGCGCCTACACGGAGTACACCGGGCTGCGCTTCGCCTTCTTCCTCCTCGCCGAGTACGCCGGCATCGTCGTCATGTCGCTGCTCTTCGCGGTCCTCTTCCTCGGCGGTTGGTCCGGGCCGTGGTCCGGCACGCTCGGATGGGTCTGGACCCTGCTCAAGGGCCTGGCGATCGCCGTTGTCGTCATCTGGCTCCGGGTCGCCTGGCCGCGGTTGCGCGAGGATCAGCTCCAACGCCTCGCCTGGGTCTGGCTCGTTCCTCTCGCGCTCGCTCAGCTCGCCCTGACTGCCGTAGGAGTGGTGGTGTTCGCATGACCGATGACAACGACGTCGACAGGCCGCAGGCCGTCGCCCCCGGCGAGGGAGCCGGCGACCGGCCCGCGGCGCCCGACGAGGGCAAGCCCAGCGGCATACTGCCTGGCCTGCTCAAGGGGCTCGCGACGACGGCGCGCACCATGGTCCGCCCGGTGCACACGGCGGAGTATCCCGACGTCAAGCCGCAACTGCCCCCGCGCAGCCGCGGCGTCATCGCCCTCCTCGCGGAGAACTGCACCTCGTGCATGCTGTGCGCGCGTGAGTGCCCCGACTGGTGCATCTACATCGACTCGCACAAGGAGGAGATACCCCCGACGACAGAGGGCGGCCGGGCCCGGCAGCGCAACGTCCTCGACCGCTTCGCCATCGACTTCTCGCTGTGCATGTACTGCAGCATCTGCGTCGAGGTGTGCCCGTTCGACGCGCTCTTCTGGAGCCCGGAGTACGAGTATGCCGAGCTCGACATCCGCGAACTGACCCACGAGATGCCCCGGCTCGACGAGTGGATGCAGACGGTGCCGGCGCCCGCACCACCCGACCCGGCCGGTGCCGTGCCCGCGGAGGTGACCGCCGCGGCCAAGCCGCCCCGGAGCGCCGGGACGGCCCGACCCGGCGCGGCCCGACCGGCCGCGTCGACCGCGCGACCCGGGGCGTCGGCCGCGCCACCCGGGGCGTCGGCCGCGCGACCCGGGCCGCGAGGGCGCCCACCCGATGCGGACCCCGAGCCGGAGGACGAGGGGTGACGACGCGCGACATCGTCTTCGTCGTCGTCGGTGCCATCACAGGACTGTCCGCGTTGCTCGCGGTGACCACCCGGCACGTCGTGCACGCGGCGCTGTGGCTGCTCGTGGCCCTCGGGTCGCTGGCAGGCTGCTACATCGTCCTTGGGCAGGAGCTCGTCGGCCTCGTCCAGCTCCTCGTCTACGTCGGCGCGATCGTCGTGCTCGTCCTGTTCGCCCTCATGCTCACCCGCGCGCCGATCGGCCCGAAGGACGAGATCGACACGCCCCGCTGGCAGCGCGCGGCCGCGGTGGCCCTCGGCGCCGGCCTGACCGCGCTCATCGCCACCCTCGTCATCCCCGTCCTCGGTAGCCAGCTCGTCGATCTCGACGGCGGCGCCGCGGCGGCCGGCCAGGGCAGCTCCGCGGGAGCGACGACGCCGGGCATCGCGCGGGCGATCTTCGGCACCTGGGTGTGGCCCTTCGAGCTGCTCTCCGTGCTCCTGCTCGTCGCGCTCATCGGCGCCTTCGCCGTGTCACGCCTCGTCCTGGGTTCGCGCGCAACACGCGTAACACGCGCAACAGGAGCGGGGGACAGCGGATGATCCACCTCTGGTTCCCCGCCGGACTCGCTGCCCTCCTCGTCGGGATCGGGACCTACGGCGTCCTCGCCCGGCGCAACGCCGTGCTCGTGCTCATCGGGGTCGAGCTCATCCTCAACGGCGGCAATCTCCTCCTCGTGACGGCCGGCTCACGCCCCGGCTCGCCGCTGTCCGCAGGCCCGGTCCTCGCGCTCTTCGTCATCACGATCGCGGCCGCCGAGATCGTCGTCGCGCTCGCGGTGGTGCTGCTGATGTTCCGCGGGTTCGGGCACATCGACCTCACGCGGGTCCCCGACGTGTCCGGTCTCGCTGACGCGACCCGCCTCCCCGACGCGTCCGGCGACCCGCACGATGGGTCACGCGGCAACTCGCCGGAGCGCTCGTCCGGGTCGGCGAGCACATCGCGGCGCGCGCGGGAGGGCGTCGGATGAGCTGGGTCGTGCGACTCATCGTCGTGCTGCCCGCGCTCGCCGCACTGGCCGGCCTGCTCACCCGGCGCTCTGTGACGGGTGCGCGGGTCCTCGCCGTCGGCGCCGCCACCGTCGTCACCGGCCTCGCCGTGGCCCAGTGGATCGCTCCCGCGGGTCGCGCGGACATCGACACCCTGGGTCCGCTGCCGCTGCGCGACCTGGGGGTGCCGCTGCACCTGCTGTCCGACGACCTGTCGGGTCTCGTCACGCTTGCGGTGGCCCTCGTCGTCCTCGCCATCCAGGTCTTCACCGTCTGGTACCAGCGGGAGGATCCCCGCTACACCCAGTTCGCCGCATCGATATCGCTGTTCGCCTCCGGGATGCTGCTCGTCGTCGCGTCGGCCGACCTCGTGCTCATCCTCGTCGGCTGGGAGGTCATGGGCTGGTGCTCGTGGCTGCTCATCGGCCACGAGAGCGAGCGTGCGGCCGCGCGCCGAGCGGCATACAAGGCCTACCTGGTCACCTGCACCGCCGACATCGCCATGGTCGTCGGCCTCATCGCCCTGTCCGCCCGGGCGGGGACGGCCGACCTCGTGCCCGTGCTCAGCCAACCGGTCGCGGCGCCCCTGCTCACGTTCGGCCTCGTCTGTGTCGTCGTCGGGGTCGCCGGCAAGTCGGGCCTGGTCCCCTTCCACGACTGGCTTCCCGACGCGATGGAAGGTCCCACGCCGGCCAGTGCGCTCATCCACGCGGCCACGATGGTCGCCGCGGGCAGCTATGTCATCGCGCGCCTGTTCCCCCTCTATGCCGCCGACGATGTCGCGCGCACCGTCCTCGGGGTCCTCGCCGCGCTCACCATGGTGTATGCCGCCGGGCTCGCCTTCGCCCAGACCGACCTCAAGCGCCTGCTGGCCTACTCGACGCTGAGCCAGGTGGCGATCATGCTCGGCGCCCTGG
>JAKDLQ010000229.1 GCA_030452775.1 Micrococcales bacterium
ACCGAGGTCGTCGTCGGCATCGGCCCGGGCCCCTTCACCGGGCTACGTGTCGGGATCGTCACCGGGCGCACCTTCGCCTTCGCCCTCGACCTGCCGGTGCGCGGCCTCTGCAGTCTCGATGCCATCGCGCACGAGGCCTGGCTCGCCGGTGCTCGCGGCGGGCTCCTCGTCGCGACCGACGCGAGACGCCGGGAGGTGTATGCCGCTCACTTCGCTCTCGACCCCGCCGGACCGGTGCGCCTGGCCGGCCCCGTCGTCGGCAAGGCGCAGAGCCTCGACCGGGCATGGCGGGACCTGCCGACCGCCGGTCGCGGTGGACTGCTCTACCCCGAGGCGCTCGCGCACGGCGTGAGCCAGCCCAGCGGCATACGCCCGCATGACGTGTCGGCCGGTGCACTGGCCGACCTTGCTGTCCGTCGACTCGGGTCGTTGGCAGCAGGCCCGGGCGCGGTCCCCCCCGGCGGGTCACGGCAACATGTCCACGCCGGGGACGGCTTCGACGGGCTGGAGCCGATGTACCTGCGCCGGCCGGACACCGCTCCAGCGGTGACAAGCGCGAAGTCGGTCCTCGGATGATCCGGCTGCGGGAGCTCGAGTGGACCGACCTGCAGGCCCTCGCCGCGATGGAGCGGGATCTCTTCGGCGACGATGCCTGGGGGGTTGAGACGTGGTGGGCGGAGCTGGCCGCGCGGCCACGGCGCGACTATCTCGTGGCGGTCGGCGAGGCCGGGGACATTGTCGGCTATGCCGGGCTCGACGTGGCCGGCGGCGTCGCCGACATCATGACGATCGCCACGTCGTCGGCCGCGCAGGGGAGGGGCCTCGGTCGGCGGCTGCTTCACGAGGTCATCGAACGGGCGCAGGACCGGGGCGCCCTGGCCATCATGCTCGAGGTCCGGGCGGACAACCTCCCCGCGCGGAAGCTCTATGAGCGGGGCGGCTTCGAGGTGATCTCGATGCGCCGTCGCTACTACCAGCCGGGGGATGTCGACGCGCTCGTCATGCGCCGGCTCGTCAAGGAGGGGCATGGCTGACGAACCACTGGTGCTCGGCATCGAGACATCGTGCGATGAGACCGGCGTCGGGATCGTGCGCGGCGAGACGCTGCTCGTCGACGCGGTGGCAAGCAGCGTCGAGGAGCACGCGCGCTTCGGTGGAGTGGTGCCCGAGATCGCCAGCCGGGCGCACCTCGAGGCGATGGTGCCGATGATCGAGCGGGCCTGCCATGGGGCCGGGGTCGCGTTGCGCGATCTCGACGCGATCGCCGTGACCTCCGGTCCTGGGCTGGCGGGCGCCCTGCTCGTCGGGGTGGCATCGGCCAAGTCGCTCGCCGTCGCCCTCAGCACGCCGATCTACGGCGTCAACCATCTGGCCGCGCATGTCGCCGTCGACATCGTCGAGCACGGACCGCTGCCCGAGCCGGCTGTGGCGCTGCTCGTGTCGGGGGGCCACTCCTCGCTGCTCCTCGTGCCCGACGTGACCCATGACGTGCGCGCGCTCGGATCGACGATGGACGACGCGGCCGGCGAGGCGTTCGACAAGGTGGCCCGCGTCCTCGGGCTGCCCTTCCCGGGCGGGCCCCATGTGGATCGTGCTGCGCGACAAGGGGACCGGATCGCCATCGACTTCCCTCGGGCACTGTCGACCGGACGCGACCTGCAGCGTCATCGCTTCGACTTCTCGTTCTCGGGGCTCAAGACCGCGGTGGCTCGGTGGGTCGAGGCGAAGCAGCGCGCGGGGGAGCCGGTGCCCGTCGCCGATGTCGCCGCGAGCTTCCAGGAGGCGGTCGTCGACGTGCTGACGCGCAAGGCCCTGCTCGCCTGCCGCGAGCATGATGTCGATCACCTGCTCATCGGAGGTGGTGTCGCCGCCAACTCACGACTGCGGGCGCTCGCGCAACAGCGGTGCGACACGGCGGGCGTCACCCTCCGGGTGCCTCGCCCAGGACTGTGCACCGACAACGGCGCGATGGTTGCGGCGCTCGGTGCGCAGCTGCTCGCCAGGGGTCACGGCCCTTCGGACCTCGACCTGCCGACCGACTCCTCGATGCCCGTGGAGCTCGTCCAGGCGTGATGCGTAGGGGTTTCCGGGCGCGCAGCGGACGTATGCCGCCGGTGGCGCACGTGCGTAGGGGTCGGGCATCGGCTCGACCCGGACCGTGCTGAGTCGCGCAGGTGGCGCAGGTGGCGCAGGTGGCGCCTGGGGTCGGGGGTCGGTGGCGCATGCGCCGCACAGCCGGATACGTTGGCCGCCGGCCGGTGGCCGGGTCAGCAGTGAGTGAGTCCTCGCGAGACCTTGAGCGCGACCACGCGCGCGACCGATGCGTCGACCTGCTTCGCGAAGGCAGTGTCGGAGGCCATCCGGGCCGTGATCGCCTCGTGCATCGGGGCGATCGTCGCCGGTACGGCGGTGAGGACGATGTCGCCACCGGCCGCGATGAACCGGGTAGCGCGCTCGTCGACGGGCACGGCGGCCACGGACTTCGCCGCGCCGACGTCGTCGGTGATGACCACCCCGGTGTAGCCGAGCCGGCCGCGCAGCAGGTCGGTGACGACACGCCTCGAGAAGACCGCGTTGGTGCCCGGGTCGATCTTGGCGTAGATGGCCGAGCCCACCATGACGAGGTCGGCGCCGTCCTTGATGCCGGCGGCGAACGGACGCAGGTAGGGGTCCGTCGTCGTCGTGGTGCGGTCGGTGATGCCCGTCGCCGTGGTATCGGTGTTGCCGGTGATCCGGCCGAGTCCGGGGAAGTGCTTGATGGTGGCCGCGACCTCACCGCGATGCATGCCGGCGATGAAGCCGCCCACCATCTGAGCCACCCGATCCGGGTCGCTGGAGAACTGCCGGTCCCAGCGTCCGATCGGCTGGTTGGCCCGGCCGATCGAGGTCGGCACGGTGTCGGCGACGGGGGCGAGGTTGACGTTGATGCCGGCGTTCTTCATCTGGGTGGCCCACGTGGCCGACGCGTTCGCGAGCTGGCTCGGCGAGAGCCGGTCCTGCGCTCGTGCGGTGCCGATGCGGGTGAAGCCGGCGCCGCGCAGCTGCTGGACGTTGCCGCCCTCCTGGTCGGCGGCGAGGAAGAGGCCAAGTCCCCCGGTGTCCTGCTTCGAGGCGAGCCCCGCGAGGTGTGATGTCGTCGCGCGGACCGCCACCGCGCCGTCATACCACCCGCCGAGGAGGATGACGCCGCCCAGGTGCCGGCTGCGCACGAGTTGATCGAGGCTCGAGTGTCCGGCGTTGACGTCGAGGCCGACCATGAGCAGCTGGCCGGCCCGCTCGTCCGGCGTCAGGCCCTTGACGATCGTCGCCGCGCACGAGGCCGACGGCGTCGTCGGCGGTGCGGGCGGGCTGGGCGTGGTGGTGGCCGCTGGCGTGGAAGAGCTCGTTGTCGTCTCGCCCGTGGAGGTAGCGCCGATCGTGGGGATGCTCGACGTCGATGTGGTCGCGGGCGAGACGCCCTCCGAGGAGGTGGGGACGGTCGGCGTCGCGCCGGAGCACGCGGCTGCGACGGTCATGAGCAATGCCGAGACGAGCACGATCGGCGCGATTCGCTGGGGTCGCATTGCTCGACGCTACCCCGCGAGGCCGGATGCCCAGGGAGCGGGAGCGCGGCCTCGATAGGGTCGCCCAATGCAGACACCCGCCGCCCGCGGGCCGGGCTGGGGCCGCCACCCGGGCTGGGGCCGC
>JAKDLQ010000015.1 GCA_030452775.1 Micrococcales bacterium
GTCCACTGGCGCTGTCATGGCTCCTCCTCGGGAAGTTCGGTGATCTCATGACATCGCGCGCGCTTTGCCCGGCCATGTGACGCGCCTGTGAACCTCCTGTGTACCCATGCCGTATGCCGCCGTGCCGGGCCTGCCCTCCGCAACACACCGAGCACCGGCCAACTCCAACCGGTTATAGCCAGTTGGAGTTGTCGATTGCTCGGTGTGTTGCGGTCAGGCGCGGTGTCAGGTGGTGTGTTGCGCTCAGGTATGGCTGGCGACCGGGAGCTCGATGACCACAGTGGCGCCACCGCCCGGGGTCTCCTCGACGCGGACCGTGCCGTGGTGGGCGGTCACGATCGCCGAAACGATGGCCAGGCCCAGCCCGTTGCCGCCGCCATGGCCCCGGCTGCGGGAGGTATCGGCACGGTAGAAGCGCTCGAACACCGACTCCCGTTGTGCCTGCGGGATCCCCGGGCCGTGATCTCGCACGTGCATGGCGACCCTGGCGGGTCGCCTCGATGGATCCTGCCCCGGCACGGGCCCGACGAGAATCTCGATGGCGGTCCCGGCCGGGGTATGCACCCGGGCGTTCGTCACGAGGTTCGTCACCACCTGGCGCAGCTGCCGCTCGTCGGCGCGCAGCTCGGTGGGGCGGATCGGGCCGCTGATCCCCGTCGCGGTGTAGGTGTGTCGTTCGTCGATGGTGCGGGCGTCCTGTGCTGCGTCGGCCGCGAGCACGGCAAGGTCGACCGGCCCGAGCTCCGGCTGCAGGTCCTCCTCGAGCCGCGCGAGGGTGAGCAGGTCCTCGACGAGGCCGCTCATCCGCTGGCTCTCGCCGTCGATCCGCGCCATCGCTCCGGCGATCGCCTCGTCGTCGGGCAGCGCGCCCTGGCGGTAGAGCTCCGCATACCCGGACACCGTGGCAAGTGGCGTGCGCAGCTCGTGCGAGGCATCGGCGATGAAGCGGCGCATCTTGGCCTCGTTCGCCTCACGGACCGCGAAGCTGCGTTCGATCTGGGCGAGCATGACGTTGAGCGAACGGGACAGGGACGCCACCTCGTCGTCCGTGTCCGGCTCGTGGATCCGTCGGGTGAGGTCGCCTCCGGCAATGGCCGCCGCCGTGTCCTCGATCTCGGTGAGCGGCCGAAAGCTGCGCCGGACGAGGAACCAGCCGAGTACGCCGCAGGCGGACAGGACGACCGCACCGATGGCGGCCGAATACCAGAGGAACTGCCTCACCGTGTCATCGAGAGGGCGCAACGACACTGCCACGACATACGTCCCGTCCCCGCTCTGATCGGGGAGGGGGAGGGCGAGCGCGAGCCAGTCGGTCCCCCCTCCGCGAGAGCCGACGGTGAACACCCGCTCCCCCGTGACGAGCGGATCGTCGGGGCGAAGGATCGGGATGTCGGCCCGATCCTTCTCCGTCACCGACTCGCCGATGGAGCGCTGTGAGCCGTTCTCGTTGACGCGCAGGGTGAAGCCGGACGGCAGGACCGGTCGCCCAGGGTCCAGGTGGGTGATCTCGAGCCGAGCGACGCCGGCGCCGTAGACGCGCAGCTCCTGTTCGGTCTGCCCGAGCAGGTAGCGGTTGAGCAGCGCGCTGGTGACGACGAGGGTGAGGGCGAGGGCAACCAGAGTGAGACCGAGCGCAACGGCGAGCAGCCGCCAGCGCAGCGCCGGCGAACGGAGCCGGTGGGCGTTCGGCGTGGCGCCGCCAGGGCTGGGGCCGGCCACGATGTCAGGTCGTCTGTTGATCCGGGGGCACGCGCAGAACGTAACCGATCCCGCGCTTGGTGTGGATGAGCGAGGGCCCATCAGCGTCGATCTTGCGACGCAGGTAGGAGATGTAGGACTCGACGATGCCGGACTCCCCACGGAAGTCGTAGTCCCACACGTGATCGAGGATCTGCGTCTTGGACAGCACCCGGTTGGGGTTGAGCAGCAGGTAGCGCAGCAGCTTGAACTCCGTCGGGGACAGGTCGATGACCCGGGATCCCCGGCGCACCTCGTGGGAGTCCTCGTCGAGCTCGATGTCGTGGAAGCGCAGGGTCGCCGCCTCGTCCGAGGTGCCGCGCGAGCGCCGCAGGACCGCCCGGATCCGCGCGATGACCTCCTCGAGGCTGAACGGTTTGGTGACGTAGTCGTCGCCGCCCACCGTGAGCCCCTGGATCTTGTCGTTCAGGCCGTCGCGGGCCGTGACGAAGACGATCGGCTGTTGGCGACCGGATGCCCGGAAGCGCCGGGTGATCTCGAAGCCGTCGATGTCAGGGAGCATGACATCGAGCACGATGAGATCGGGCGGGTCGGCATCGGCCGATGCGAGCGCGCTCGCACCGTCTCCCGCCGTCACCACCTCGAATCCGGCGAACCGGAGCGAGGTGGCGAGCAGCTCTCGGATGTTGGGCTCGTCCTCCACGACGAGCAGACGCGCCTCTGGGGCCTGGGTGCTCACCCCGGTAGTGTCCCGACAGAGGCTGGGAGTTCGCTGTGAGCTGCGGGGATGCGACGCTCAGAGGTCGCCCGCGTTGATGATCCGGTAGGCGTATCCCTGTTCTGCGAGGAAGCGCTGCCGGTGCGCCGCAAAATCGGCGTCCACGGTGTCGCGGCTGACGAGCGTGTAGAAGTGCGCCGTGCGGCCATCGCCCTTGGGGCGCAGCAGCCGCCCGAGGCGCTGGGCCTCCTCCTGCCGGCTGCCGAAGGTGCCGCTGATCTGGATCGCGACGGAGGCCTCGGGCAGGTCGATCGAGAAGTTGGCGACCTTGGACACGACGAGGGTGCCGATCTCGCCGGTGCGGAACGCGGCGTAGAGCCGCTGGCGCTCCTTGACGGTCGTCTCGCCGGTGATGAGGTCCGCCTCGAGCAGCTCGGCGACCTCGTGGAGCTGGTCGAGGTACTGGCCGATCACCAGCGTGGGCTCTCCCGTATGCCGCCGAGCCAGCTTCTCGATGATCGGCAGCTTGGCGTCGGTGCAGCTCGCGAGCCGGTAGCGATCGTCGCGTTCGCTCGTGGCGTACGCGAGGCGTTGGCCATCGGGCAGGGTGACGCGCACCTCGACGCAGTCCGCCGGCGCGATGTAGCCCTGGGCCTCGATGTCCTTCCATGGTGCGTCGAAGCGCTTGGGGCCGATGAGGGAGAAGACGTCGGCCTCGCGCCCGTCCTCTCGCACGAGGGTGGCGGTGAGGCCGAGGCGGCGGCGGGTCTGCAGGTCGGCGGTCATCCGGAAGATCGGCGCGGGCAGCAGGTGCACCTCGTCGTAGACGATGAGGCCCCAGTCGCGGGCGTCGAGCAGGTCGAGATGGGTGTAGGAGCCCTTGCGCCTGGTGGTGAGGACCTGGTAGGTCGCGATCGTGACGGGCCGGATCTCCTTGCGGGCGCCGGAGTACTCGCCGATCTCCTCCTCGGTGAGCGACGTGCGGTGCAGCAACTCGTCCTTCCACTGCCGGGCGCTCACCGTGTTCGTCACGAGGATGAGCGTCGTCGCCTGGGCCGCGGCCATCGCTCCGGCGCCGACGAGTGTCTTGCCCGCGCCGCAGGGGAGGACGACCACGCCCGACCCGCCGTGCCAGAAGCCGTCGACCGCCTGCTGCTGGTAGGGGCGCAGCGCCCAGTCACGCGTGTCGAGCTCGATGGGGTGGGCCTCGCCGTCGACATAGCCGGCGAGATCCTCGGCGGGCCAACCGAGCTTGAGCAGCTCCTGCTTGAGGGTGCCGCGCTCACTGGGGTGCACGACGACGGCGAGGTCGTCGATGCGCTCGCCGGTCAGCGGCCCGATCTTCTTGTGCCGCAGGACCTCCTCGAGGACCGGACGGTCCGTCGTGCGCAACACGAGGCGGGCTGCCTCGGGGCTGTCGCCCAGGCCCTCCTTCGTCAGGGTGAGGCGGCCGTAGCGGTCCATGGTGTCGGCGACGTCGACGAGCAGGGCATGCGGCACGGCATACCGGCTGTGGGTGATGAGCGCATCGACGACCTGCTCGGCGTCATGCCCGGCGGCCCTGGCGTTCCACAGCCCGAGTGGGGTGATCCGGTAGGTGTGGACGTGCTCAGGGGCCCGCTCGAGCTCGGCGAACGGCGCGATCGCCCGGCGTGCCTCCTCGGCGCGAGGGTGCTCCACCTCGAGCAGGAGGGTCTTGTCGCTCTGGACGATGAGGGGCCCGTCGTTGGTGATCACCTGTCCCCAACCCCGCGCCCGGTTCGATGTATTCCCGCGCCATATGCGGCGCTCTGATACATCGAATCGGGGGTGGGCGCCATGGTGACAGTATGGGCGCATGCGTACCCCACAGGTCGAGCGGGCGCCGGGGCTCCCGCCCGAGGTGACGATCTACGAGGTCGGTCCGCGCGACGGGCTGCAGAACGAGCAAGCCATCGTGTCGGCCGCGACCAAGGTCGAGTTCATCCGCCGACTCGAGGCCGCCGGGCTGCAGACCATCGAGACGACCTCCTTCGTCCCGGCCACGTGGGTTCCCCAGATGGGCGACGCCGAGGAGGTGCTCGGCGCCCTCGGCGCGGCCGGCACCGGCCCTCGCCGGCCGGCGCTGGTGCCCAACCAGCGCGGCTTGGACCGCGCCGAGGAGCTCGGGCTCGAGGCTATCGCGATCTTCGGCTCGGCGACCGACACGTTCGCGCGCAAGAACCTCAACCGGCCCAGCGCCGAGCAGTACGCGATGTTCGAGCCGGTCGTCACACGCGCCAAGGCCGATGGCATGTGGGTGCGTGCCTATGTCTCGATGTGCTTCGGCGACCCGTGGGAGGGGCCGGTCCCCATCGATCAGGTCGTCGACGTCGCCGAGCGGCTCATGGGCCTCGGCTGTGACGAGCTCAGCCTCGGGGACACGATCGGGGTCGGCACGACCGGGCACGTCCACCGGCTGCTCGAGGCACTCGGACGGCGCCGAATCGGCACGGACCGGGTCGCAGTCCACTTCCATGACACCTACGGGCAGGCGCTCGCCAACACCATGGCGGCCCTGCGCGACGGGGTGAGCGTCGTCGACGCCTCGACCGGGGGCCTCGGCGGGTGCCCCTACGCCAAGTCCGCGACCGGCAATCTGGCCACCGAGGACCTCGTCTGGGCCCTCACCGGCGCCGGCGTGCAGACGGGCGTGGACCTGGAGCAACTCGTCGCGACGAGCCTGTGGATGGCGGCGCAGCTCGGCCGCCCGAGCCCGTCCAACGTCGTCCGCGCCCTCGCCGGATCCGACTGACCGCCGACTTCCGACTGATCGACCGACGACTACCGACTGACCGGCGGGCGGCATGGTGTCGCACGTCGGACGCCCCCATTCCCGCAACACACCGAGCAATCGTCAACTCCAACCGGTTATAGCCAGTTGGAGTTGACGATTGCTCGGTGTGTTGCGGCTGGGTTCGGGTGCTCAGGTGCTCGGGGCCTCGAGGGTGGCGCCGGTGATCCGGTGCACCGAGTAGGACTGCTCGCGGCCGGTCTCGTCCGTGGCATAGACCCGTCCGGCCTCGACCCGGCGCGGATGCACCAGGTGGCGGGTCGTCGCGCCGTACCGGTCGCTGACCCCGATCCACACGCCGTGCCGATCGGCGATCGCATCGCGCAGCAGGGCCAGGCTGACGACCGGATCGGTCGCCGGGATCGTCGGTCCGAGGCGGGCAACGTCATGGGCGCGTCGCACGTCGGCGTTCGCCTCGGCGACCCGCAGGCCGCTGACCAACGCCTGCGTGAACGCCTCGTCGATCGGTGACAGCGCCGGGGGCGCCGTGCGGTGCCTGGAGCCGGCCCGCCGCCTCGCCGGCTCGGCCACCACAACGCCGCCATCGCGTCCCTCCAACACCGGCGAGAACCCGTGCTCGCGCAGCATGTCGGCCAGTGCCCCGGGGTCCGCGGACGAGACGAGCACGGTCGGCGCGATGCGACGCAGCGCGAGTGGCCCGAGCTCGCGGGCGGCGAGCAGCGCCTCGAGGACGCCCCGATCCTCAGAGCGGACGTATGCCGCACCGCTGCCGACCCGAGTCACGCCATGCTTGCGCGCGACGTCCGACACGAGGTACTCGAGCGGCTGGGGTACGGCGGTGCTGCTCGATCGGCGAAGCGTCTCGAGGACGTCGTCCGCCGTCCAGCCGGCGTCGAGGGCACGGCGCACCGAGCCGGAGGTGAAGCGGTGCACAGTAGCGCCGCCCCGCGACTCGACGTCGGACGCGAGGCGCATGAAGGCGGCGAGGCTCCCGACGAGGGGTCCGGGCGCCACCGCCGTGAGGTCGGCCTGCAGCAGGATGTGATCGATCGGGGCCGGAAGGTAGGCCGACATCGCCGCCGCGAGCGACTCCCGGCTCGAGGCGATATCGCCCGCCCCGCGCTCAGCCGTGTCCGTTCCACCCGGGGAGACGTGGTGCCCCAGGAGGGTGCGACCGGGCGTGGAGAGCGCCCCGCGGCCGGTCACCCCGAGCCACTCGGCCTCGCGCAGCACCCCGCCGACCGCCTCGGCCAACAGTCTCGATGGGCGCAGTGGGCGGCGCCAGAGCAGGCGTGCCCGGAGGGCGTCGGCGTCGGCCGCATGCCCCGGCGGCAGACCCGCGAGCCCGGAGAGCACCTCGCGCCGGATCGCCCGGATGGCCGGCCATTGGACGTCGGGTCCGAGAGCGTTGACCGGCGCGTCGGCCACCCTCGTGCCGACGCGGTGGCTGGCCCGTGTCGTGGTCAGCCACGCGATCGCCAGGCTCGCCCAGCGCCGGCCGCCCTCCGATGCGGACCACTCGTCGACCTCGGCGGTGGGAGCCCACACAGGCACGATCTCGCCGTCGTCGGCGACGAGCCCGGCGGCATACGCGATCTCGACGAGGAACCCGGCGAAGCCGGCCGGGACGTCGAGCCGCTCCTGCGTCCGCTTGAGGTCTCGGACCGACAGGCCCCCGGCGCGCAGCACCCGCGGCGGCTCGGCGCCCCACGCGGAGGCGAGCTCGTCGATGCGGCTCAGCATCTCGTTCGCCGCCCCACCGGCCACGTCATCGACGGTCTGGGCCGAGACCGGTCGACTCGTGAGCTCCGGTGCGAGCAGCGTCGTCTCCCGGTGCAGCCGGCCCTCGCGCAGGAGCAGGGCGACCTCCCGGGGGAGAGCGACCCGGTCCGTGGACGCCGCGACGAGCAGGTGGTGCTCGAGCAGCCACCGGGCGGCGGTGGCCCCTGCTCCGCCTTCGGGCAGGACAGCCACCGCGGGACCCCACGTCAGTCTGTCGAGAATGGCGCGAGCTGCGGCCGGCGCCGCCGCGATGGCGGCGCGCAGCGAGTCCCCGGCCGGGGCGGTGGCGCCCGGGCGCCGCTCGGGGAACGGTGGCCCGAGCCCGACCAGCGTCCCCAGCACGTCGGGCACCGTACGGACGACATGGGTCCCGTCGGCGCCGCGCCACAAGAGCGCGGCCGTCCACAGATCGGCCACGTGAGCCTCGACCGTGGCCTCATCGTCGGTGCCGAGCAGCTGGAGCACCTCCGGCAGT
This sequence comes from Micrococcales bacterium, assembly GCA_030452775.1. Lineage (GTDB taxonomy): Bacteria > Actinomycetota > Actinomycetes > Actinomycetales > Dermatophilaceae > JAKDLQ01. Next base: position 7,447 of record JAKDLQ010000015.1, read on the forward strand.
GGGGCCGGGTCGCCCGCGACGACGAGTGCTTCGAGGACCTGCAGGTGACCCCGGTCGAGTGCCTCGATCGCCCGCTGCGCGCTCGCCTTCGTGCTCGCTCGAGCGGCCAGGCTGCTGAGGTCTGCCGGGGCGGGACGGGCCAGGTCCGGACGGGCGAGGACGAGGTCGATCAGCTCGCGGTCGGACCGGCCCCGGATGTCGTCCGCGAGGCTGCGGCTCGTGGTGGACATCCTTCCAATCTACTGGCCGTCCCACCCCGCTACGGTTGGACCATGAGCCTGTCCGCTCCCGACCCGTCCACTCCCGACCCGTCCGCTGCCACCGCCGCGTCCTCAGCCACCGACCCGTCCGCTGCCACCGCCGCGTCCGCTGCCACCGCCGCGTCCCCCACGGGCCAGCAGTGGACCATCGCCCACGGCCCGCACCGCGCCACGGTCGTCGAGGTCGGCGGCGGCTTGCGCACCTTCACCAGCGACGGCACCGACGTCCTCGCCGGCTACCACGCCGATGAGCAGTGCCGATCGGCTCGAGGTCAACAGCTGATGCCGTGGCCGAACCGGATCCGTGACGGCTGCTACACCTCGGGAGGCGTGGAGCACCAACTGCCGATCACCGAGGTGGACAAGCACAATGCCAGCCATGGCCTCGTCCGGTGGTCCGCCTGGGAGCTGATCGAGCACAGGAGGACATCGCTGACCGTCGGGATGCGCCTCTTCCCCCAGCCGGGCTGGGATCATCAGCTGACCCTGCGCACCCGCTACCTGCTCGACGACTCGGGCCTGGTCGTCAGGGTCGCGGCATGCAACGTCGGCGAGGGGACGGCGCCGTTCGGCTACGGGGCGCATCCCTATCTGTCGATCGGCGCGGCCGAGGTCGGTCGGGTCCGACTGCGCATCCCGGGCCGGCGCTGGGTCGAGGTCGACGAACGCAGCCTGCCCACCGCCGTCCGCGCTGTCGAGGGCGACCCGCACGACTTCAGGGTGGAGCGAGAGGTCGGTGACCTGGTCCTCGACACCGCCTACAGCGACCTCGAGCGTGACCCCGACGGGAGGTGGCGCACCCGTGTCACCGCGCCGGGGTCGGCGCCCGCCACGCTGTGGGGCGACGAGGCGTTCCCCTGGGTGCAGGTCTTCACCGGGCTGGCGCACGAGGGTGCGGCAGGTGCGGGAATCGCCGTCGAGCCGATGAGCTGCCCGGCCGACGCCTTCAACTCCGGTGAGTCTCTGCATCACCTCGGGCCGGGCGAGCAGTGGACCGGTACGTGGGGCATCGCCGTCGGCTGACGCGAGCGAAATAGGGTGTGCGCGGAGCCACTAGGCTGGGTACATCGCAAGTAGCGTCATCGAGCCATGCCCGGACCGGGGGCTCGTACCATGAGCAGCCCACGAGCAACGACGAGGTGGACAGTGCCGACTGGCAAGGTCAGGTTCTACGATTCCGACAAGGGGTTCGGCTTCATCGCCGAGGACGGCGGAGCGGACGTGTTCCTGCACGCGAACGCCCTCCCCGAGGGCGTGACGACCCTCAAGAAGGGGACCCGGGTCGAGTTCGGGATCGTCGATGGCCGCCGCGGCCCGCAGGCGCTCACGGTCACCGTGCTCGAGCCGGTGCCCTCCGTCGCCGCGGGACGCCGTGAGCGGGATCGCCGACCCGCCGAGGACATGGTCGTCATCATCGAGGACGTCGTCCAACTGCTCGATACCGTGAGCAACGGTCTGCGCCAGGGGCACTACCCAGACCGCAAGCTCGGCGCCAACGTCGCCCGCGCCCTGCGTGGGCTCGCCGACAACCTGGAGCCATGAGATGACGGGGACACCTGCCGACACCGAAACGGTCATCGAGACGGCCGACGCGCCGGCGCCGACCGCCGCGTCGCCGACCGCCGAGGCGCCTACCGGCGGGTCGACCTCGACAAGACCAGCGCCGGCCAGGTCGAGCTCATCGAGGTCGGTGCCCAGCCGGCTCGATGCCGTCCTCGCCGCGTCGATCGACCTCGCGCGGCAGGCGCTGCTGGGGATTGCCGAGCCAGACACCGTCGGTGACCACGTGGGCGTCGAGATGCTCGGCGAACGCCTGGCGATGCACTGGTTCGCGTGCACCGCGCCCGGCTACCGCGGATGGCGGTGGGGGGTCAGCCTGGCTCGGGTGCCGCGGGCCAAGGTCGCGACGGTCTGCGAGACCAACCTGCTGCCCAGCCCGGACTCCGTGCTCGCTCCGGAGTGGCTGCCCTACGCGGAGCGGCTCGCACCCGGTGATCTCGGTGCCGGAGACGTGCTGCCGCATCGAGACGATGACCCCTATCTCGTGGCCGGCTTCGAGGCGACCGGCGACGAGGACGTCGACCAGATGGGTTTCTTCGAGCTCGGCCTCGGCCGGCCCAGGGTCCTGTCCGCCGAAGGCCGTGAGGCTGCCGCGACGCGCTGGTACGCCGGGCCCGGTGGGCCACTGTCCGATGTCGCTCTCAAGGCCACCGCTCGCTGCTCCACGTGCGGCTACTTCGTTCCGATGGCGGGGGCGCTGCGCTCGACCTTCGGTGCGTGCGCTAATGAGTGGTCCCCGTCCGATGGGCTCGTCGTCAGCCTCGACCATGGGTGTGGCGCGCATTCGGAGACCCACGCAGAGATGCGCGGCCCGACATCCGTGGGTGAGCCGGTCATCGACGAACTCGCCGTCGACCTCGAAGCCCACGAGTCGAGTGTCGGCGACACGCTGCCGCCCCCGCCCAAGGACGCGCCCGCGTCCGAGCAGGACTGACCTGCGCGGCATACGAGCAGCCGGCATACGAGGGCGGTGCGGGGACGCTCACGCGTCGGCGGCGTTGCCGCGCCCGCGACGCAGGTAGATCCAGCCGATCCCGCCGAGGAGGATACCGGCGACGCAGCACCACGGCCACCAGTCGCGCGGGGCCTGGTGCAGTGCCGGAATGGCGAGCGTCGCGATGAGCGCCACGACCCAGGCAACGATGCCTACCTCGACGATCTTCAGCATCGGCACGTGGACCGGCGTCACGACGGCGTCCGGCACAGGCGCGGGGGTCGGCTCGTCGTCCACGAGGACAGCCTAACGATCCATGGTGACGCGCATCTCGGCCAGGGCCACCGCCCGCCGATGCGGGCACCGTTGGCCGTATGCCGCAGCGCCGGCTCCCCCCCGGAGTGGTCACCTGGTGGGACGCTCGGAATAGTTAGCAAAGGTAATGAGTTCCGATAGCGGATCAATCGAACGATGGGTCACCCAGAGCAGTCCCAGAGGAGTGAAGAGCACGCCGCCCCTGACGAGAGCCGAACTCGTGCGCCTAGCCAACGAGCTGCGGCTGTCATGCATGCGCATCTCGCGGCGAGTTCGCTTCGAGTCGGATCGGGAGCTCCCGTCGGGACAGTTCTCGGTCCTGGCGCGCCTGGAACACCAGGCCCTGACCAACGGCGATCTGGCCCAGGTCGAGGGCGTGTCGGCGCCGAGTATGACCCGGACGACGAGCTGCCTCGTCGAGGCCGGCTACGTCGACCGCGCGATCGATCCCACCGACGGGCGGCAGGTCATCCTGTCACTCACCGCGCAGGGGCGTCACGCGCTGCGGAGGGTCCGTCGTCACCGTGACGAGTGGATGCTCGAGCGCTTCGACGCGCTGACGGACGATGAGCGGCACCTGCTCCTGCGGGCGCAGGAGATCCTGGCAAAGGTGGCGAACCAATGAGTCCGACCTTCACTTCGCTCGGGGTCCGCAACTACCGGATCTATGCATCCGGCGCGATCGTGTCCAACATCGGCACCTGGATGGGCCGGGTCGCTCAGGACTGGCTCGTCCTCACCGTCCTGACAGACCATTCGGGCTCGGCGCTCGGGCTCGTGACCGGCCTGCAGTTCCTGCCCTTCCTGGTCCTCGCGCCATGGGCCGGGATGATCGTCGACCGCTTCCCCAAGCGGCGCATCCTCTTCGGGACGCAGAGCGCGTTGCTCCTCACCGCGCTGCTGCTCGCGGTGCTGACGGCCACAGGGGTCGTCGAGCTGTGGCACGTCTATGCGCTCGCCACCATCCAGGGCGTGGCGACCGCCCTGGACAACCCCGCCCGCCAGACCTTCGTGTCCGAGATGGTCGATCGCGACCACCTGGCGAATGCCGTCTCGCTCAACAGCGCGTCGTTCAACCTCGGTCGGCTCCTCGGCCCGGGCGTGGCCGGGCTCATCATCGCCGCGGCCGGTCTCGCTCCGGCGCTGTTCCTCAACGCCACCAGTTTCCTGTTCGTCCTCGTGGCCTTGGCCATGATGGACGCGGATGAGCTGAGGCCGGCGCCACGGCCTCGAGGCCGGGGGCAGATCCGGGAGGGGCTGCGCTACGTCAAGGGTCGTCCCGACATCGTCATCATCTTGTTCCTCGTGTTCATCCTCGGCACCTTCGGGATGAACTTCCAGCTCACCATGGCGCTCATGGCGACCACGGTCTTCGACAAGGGGGCGGGAGAGTACGGGCTGCTCGGCTCCATCATGGCGATCGGCTCCTTGACAGCGGCGCTCATGTCGGCGCGGCGGCCGAACCCGCGCCTGCGCATCCTGCTCGTCGCCCTCGTCGGCTTCACGGTGTCCACGGCCCTGCTCGCCACGGCGCCCACCTACCTGCTCTTCGCGATCTACCTCGTGCCGACCGGGCTGTCCGCGCTGACCGCGTTGACCACGGCCAATGCCATGGTCCAGCTCAACGTCGACCCGTCGATGCGTGGGCGGGTCATGGCCCTCTACATGGCGATCTTCATGGGCGGCACCCCCCTTGGGGCTCCCGTCATCGGCTGGATCGGGGACGCCTGGGGAGCGAGGTGGACCATCGCCATCGGTACCATCGCCGTAGGGATCAGCGTGGTGGCAGTCGCCATCCGGGTCTCACGCAGGGAGAATGTCGCCGTGACGTTCGAGACCAGGCCACGGCCGCGTCTGCAGGTCCTCGTCGGCGCGCCGGACACGCGGCTGGTCTCACCGATCCCGAGAGCCCCTGAGGTGACGAAGTGAACTTCAAGTTCCGGCATCGGATCACCATGGCGGCCCTGGTGCTCTTCATCGCCATCGCCGTGGTGGCCGCCCTCGTCAATCGTTGACCGCTACCCAGAATCTGCGCCCAGAATCTGCGTCCGGAGTCTGCGCACGGAGTCTCGAATCTGCCCCGCTCGCTCAGCCGAGCGCAGCTATGACGTAGTCGATGCACTGCGTCAGCCGGGTGACATCCTCAGGCTCGATCGCCGGGAACATCGCGACGCGCACCTGGTTGCGGCCGAGCTTGCGGTAGGGCTCCACGTCGACGATGCCGTTGCCGCGCAGCGTGGCGGTGACCGCGGCCGCGTCGATCGACTCGTCGAGGTCGATCGTGCCGACGACCTGCGAGCGGGCGGCCGGGTCGGCAACGTAGGGGGTCGTGTAGTCCGTCTCCGCTGCCCACGTGTAGAGCCGGCTGCTCGAGTCCGCGGTGCGCGAGGTGGCCCAGTCGAGACCGCCGTTACCATTCAGCCACTCGAGCTGGTTGGCCAGTAGGGCGAGCGTGGCGACGGCAGGCGTGTTGTAGGTCTGGTCCTTGCGGCTGTTGTCGATCGCCGTCGGGAGGCTGAAGAAGTCGGGCACCCAGCGCCCGCTTGCCGCGATCTCATCGACGCGCGTGAGGGCGGCCGGCGAGAAGGCGGCCAGCCACAGGCCGCCGTCGGATGCGAAGCACTTCTGTGGCGCGAAGTAGTAGACGTCGGCCTGGGTGATGTCCACCGGCAGTCCCCCGGCGCCGGATGTCGCATCGATGAGGACGAGAGCGTCGTCGTCGGCGTTTGCTACGCGGTGGATCGGGGCCATGACCCCGGTGGAGGTCTCGTTGTGTGGCCAGGCGTAGGCATCGATCCCAGCCTCGGCCCGGGGGGCGGCGAGCGTGCCCGGGTCGGCCGTGATGATCGTCGAGTCACCGAGGAACGGCGCCGCCGAGGTGACCTTGGCGAACTTGCTCGAGAACTCACCGAAGGCCAGGTGTTGGGCGCGCTCGCGAACGAGCCCGAAGGCGGCGATATCCCAGAAGGCGGTCGACCCGCCGTTGCCGAGGACGATCTCGTAGTCCTCTGGCAGCGAGAAGAGGGTGGCCAGCCCCTCGCGTATCAGGGCGACGAGGTTCTTGACCGGGGCCTGCCGGTGGGACGTGCCGAGGATCGTGCGGGCGATCGAGGACAGGGCCGCCACCTGCTCCGGCCGGACCTTCGACGGTCCGGAACCGAACCGGCCGTCCGCGGGGAGCAGGTCCGTAGGAATGGCGATGGGGGCGGTCACGGCAGGGGCATCGGTCACGAGTTGCTCACCTCGGGGTACGGCCACGCCCGGGCGGCGCGGCGATGGGTGGGAGTGCGATGACGCCGGTGTCACCAGCCATCATTGAACCGCAGGCGATCAGCCGCCGGTCAGGCGCGCCCGATGAGTGGACGTACACCGCGCAGCGCCCTCGATCGCAGCCACGGCCAGGGACCCATGGCCAGTAGCACAGCCAGCCCGGGGCGGCCGGTGCAACCTGATCGCAACTTCGCAATCGTCACTTCTGCGCCAAGCCTTTGTGCGCCCGACGAATCGTACGTACGGATCATGCGGAGCCGTACGCTTCGTGTATCATCCGGGTGTATGGGCGAACCAGTAACTCCCTCTCAACTACGTCAGGACATCTACCGTCTCATCGACCATGTTCTCGATACCGGCGAGCCACTGGAAATCAACCGGAAGGGCCGACGGCTGCGGCTCGTGCTGGACGAGCCCCGACCCAACCGCTTGGCAGCCATCCACACCAATCCAGGCGTGATCGTTGGCGACCCGGAGGAGCTGGTGTCGCTGGATTGGTCCGGCGAGTGGGACGCCGACCGGCAGGCGCACCTGTGACGCAGCACCTGCATCTTGACACACACGTAGTGGTGTGGATGTACGCCGGAGAACACCATCGCTTTCCTGGCACGCTGCGGGACCGACTCAACTCCAACAGCCTGCGTATCTCCCCGATGGTCCGGCTGGAACTCACCTACCTATACGAGGTCGGCAAGATCACCGATCCGCCAGACCGGATCATCGGTGAACTGTTGACCACTGTCGGGCTGACGGAGGACACCCAGCCGTTCAGCAGGGTGATCGATGTCGCCGAGCGAGTGTCCGTCACCCGCGACCCGTTCGATCGGATCATCATCGCCCAGGCTCTCGCCGCAAAGAATGCGCTCGCGACCAAGGACGAGCGCATCCTGGCCGCTTACCCGGAGCAGACTGTCTGGGAGTGAATCACCTTGCTTCCCCCTGTCGTCGGCAGGCCATCCAGGCGTGCGAGACCGACCGAGCTGGATCGCCCGAGCCGGCCCGGCGGCATACGTCGATGGAGCGCTCTCAGCGGCCGATGTCGGATGACCAGCCGACGACATCCTGGGGGCGGCGCGCGCTCTCGCCGATGTAGCGCGACGAGGGCCGGATGAGGCGGCCGGTGCGCTTCTGCTCGAGGATGTGCGCCGACCACCCGGCCGCGCGCGCACACGTGAACATCGGGGTGAACATCGAGGGCGGCACCTGGGCGAAGTCGAGGATCACCGCGGCCCAGAACTCGACGTTGGTGGCGAGGACCCGATCCGGACGGCGTGCGTGCAGCTCGTCGAGTGCGGCCTTCTCGAGCGCGGCCGCGGCCTCGTAGCGCGGCGCCCCGAGGCGTTCGCACGCGGTCCGCAGGACCCGGGCCCGCGGGTCCTCGGCCCGATAGACGCGGTGGCCGAAGCCCATGAGGCGCTCGCCCCGGTCGAGCACGTCCTTGACGTATGCCGTCGCGTCGCCGAGCTCTTCGACGCCGTCGAGCATGTGCAGGACACGTGAGGGCGCGCCCCCGTGGAGCGGGCCTGACATCGCGCCGACCGCCCCCGAGAGCGCCGCGGCGACGTCGGCGCCGGTCGAGGTGATGACGCGCGCGGTGAACGTCGAGGCGTTCATCCCGTGTTCGGCGGCCGAGACCCAGTAGGCGTCGACGGCCTCGACGTGCTTGGGGTCGGGCTCGCCGCGCCAGCGGATCATGAAGCGTTCGGTGATCGTGTCGGCCTTGTCGACCTCGGACTGCGGCACCATCGGCTTGTCCAGGCCCCGGGCGGACTGCCCGACGAACGACAGGGCCATCACGGCGGCTCGGGCGAGGTTGTCGCGCACCTCGTCGGCGTCGATGTCGAGGGTGGGACGGAATCCCCACACCGGCGCGAGCATGGCGAGTGCGGACTGGACATCGACGCGCACGTCGCCGGTGTGGACCGGGAGGGGGTAGGGCTCGGCGGGTGGCAGGCCGGGGTTGAACGCGTTGTCGACGAGCAGGCCCCACACGTTGCCGAAGCTGACGTGCCCGGCGAGGTCGTTGATGTCGACCCCGCGATAGCGCAGTGCGCCGCCGGCCTTGTCGGGCTCGGCGATGGTGGATTCGAAGGCGATGACTCCCTCGAGCCCGGGCTTGAAGTCAGGGTCAGCGGTCTGTTGCGTCATCAGGATCCTTGTCGTCGGGTGGTGACCCACGGCGTCGTGATCCGCGAGTTCGGTCCAGGAGTCATTGTGCACGAGCCGGGTCGGCGTCTGCTACGGACGACCGTTGGTCGACCATGGCCGGAGACCGCGTGCGCGGACGGGGGCTCAGCCGGCGCCAGTTGGCGAGAAACGGTCGTCCGTGGGACCGTCACGCGATCAGTTGATGGCGTCCGGCTTGCCGCGGCGCAGAGCCGACGTGGTCGCGTCCCTGACCCGCTCCTTGGGCGGGAGGGGGTCATCGGGACGAATCCGACGGGTCAGGTCGGCGCCGCGGAGCAGGGCGCCGAGCTCGACGTCGGTCGGTGGATGCACGGTGATGGCCGTATCGCCGGTGAAGACGATCCACAGCGACTGATCGCCTCGATAGACCTTGAGGATGCTGCCCTCGGAGAGGGTCCGCGCGTGAGCGAGAGCGGACTTGCGAGCCCGCTCGCTCGCGATGATCTTGTGGACGGCCTCCTTGGCCGGCTCACGCAACGCCTGGGACGCTACCCAGACCGGCGGACCGTACTTGACGGAGAGCCGCACGACCGTGCCGACGAGCCTGGTCCTGCCTGCCATGGGGACTCCTCACCGATGGGGACGGCCTCAACCCTAGTCTGGAGCAATGCAGCGGATCGACTACACCGGGGACGGGCTGAGCGAGTCCGACCTGCTCGATACTCCCTATGACCAGGTGCGGGCCTGGGTCGATGCGGCCGTCGCCGCGGCTGACGCGCGCGCAGACGGGTCCGAGCCGACCGCCCTCAGCGTCGCGACGGCCGATACGGACGGCGCCCCCGACGTGCGGACCGTCCTCATGCGCTTCCTCGACGAGCGGGGTCCCGGGTTCCTCACGAATCTCGAATCGACCAAGAGCCGGCAGTTGGCGGGGAATCCGAAGATCGCCGCGAGCCTCACCTGGCCGGCGCTCTACCGGTCGATCCGCTTCCGGGGCCAAGCCGAGCTGATCGAGCGGCCCGAGGTGGAGAGCTACTTCCGCACCCGGCCCTACGGCTCACGGTTGTCGGCCTGGGCGTCCGAGCAGTCCCGGCCGACCCTCGGCCGGGCCGAGCTTGAGGCCCGGTGGGCACAGGCCCGCGAGCGGTTCCCGGAGACCGGCGAGCCCGACGAGGTGCCGGTGCCCGACTTCTGGGGCGGTTGGCGGATCGTCTGTGACCAGATCGAGTTCTGGGCGGGCCGGACCAACCGGCTGCATGACCGGATCGTCTTCACCCGGATCGGTGCCGGCGACCTCGGTCATGCGGCGTCCTGGAGGCAGAGCCGACTCCAGCCCTGACCGTCGCCGGGTGGCGCGAGACGAGGACCGCCTGAGAAGCGTGGGGAGCCGGTGAGAAGCTGAGAAGCAGAGAAGCTGAGAAGCAGGGAACGAGAAGCGGGGCCGGGCGCGGCCCGCCCCGCCCCCACCCAAAGTACGACGTTCGGGGTTGGGCCGCGAAAACGGGGGGGCCCCGAACCCACAC
>JAKDLQ010000230.1 GCA_030452775.1 Micrococcales bacterium
ATCGCCGCGGCCCTCAGCACCCGGCTCGGCCGACTGCGGATGGTCGTCATCCTCGCCGGGATCACCATGGTGGGTCCTTTCACCGTCGACGCCATCTTCCCGGCCTTCGAGGTCATGGGGCGTGACCTGCGGGTCGACCAGGTCGCGATGCAGCAGACGTTGAGCATCTACCTCATCACCTTCGCGGTGGCGAGCCTCTTCCATGGCTCCATCTCCGATGCCGTGGGCCGCAAGCCTGTCATCGTCATCGGCTCGGTGCTCTACGCCGCCGCGAGTGTGCTGTGCGCGCTTGCCTCGACGATGCCACTGCTGCTCGGGGCCCGAGCCATGCAAGGACTCGTGGCGGGGGCCGGCCTCATCGTCGCCCGCACGGTGGTCCGCGACCTCTACGAGGGCGTCCTCGCGCAGCGCTTCATGAGCAACATGACGATGGTCTTCGCGGTCGCCCCGGCGCTCGCCCCGATCGTCGGCGGCTGGATCCTCGGGTGGGGATCGTGGCACACGATCTTCTGGGTGCTCGCCGGCTACGGCATCGCCTCTGCGGTGGTCGCGCTGCTGCTGCTGCCCGAGACGCACCCGGCAGCCGATCGGGTCGCCTTCCACCCACGTCCGCTCATCGCCTCCTTCCTCGGCGCCGCGAAGGATCCCGGCGTCCTGCGTCTCAGCGCGGCGATCGCGTGCAACTTCGCCGCGCTCTTCCTCTACATCTCCTCGGCACCGGCGATCATCGTCGAGCACCTCGGCCTCGGGGCGCAGGATTTCGCGGTGCTCTTCGTCCCGCTCGTCGTCACGATGATGCTCGGGTCCTTCCTCGCCGGGCGCCTCGTCGGACGTGTCCGGCCGGGTGCCGTCGTCCTCACCGGCTTCGTCGTCGCGCTCGGTGGGGCGGTGTTCGCGATCGTCTATCAGATGACCGCTGTGAGCCCGGACGCCCCGTGGACCGTCCTGCCGGCGGCGACGACCTCGCTCGGCGTTGCCCTCGTCCTACCGATCCTCACCATCAGCCTGCTCGACCTGCGACCGCGCGAGCGCGGCGCCGTCTCGTCGTTCCAGGCGTTCCTCAGCACGGTCTTCAACGCCCTCGTGGCCGGAGTCGTGTCACCGCTCGTCAGCGGGTCTCTCGCCGTGCTCGGCCTCACCGCAGGGCTCTTCACGCTGGCCGCCCTGCTGCTGTGGTGGTGGCACCGAAGCTTGCACCGGCGTGAGCAGCGGCGCCTGGCCGCTCGGGAGGCCCAACAGGTCGGGTCCTCGATCGAGCCGCCGATCCAGAGCCCCACGGACCTGCACTGACGGGCTGTGCCGCCGGCAGGCGCCCGTCGATGGGCGGCCACCAGCCGGCGCTTAGGTCGCGGCGCTCGTATTCCGGCGGCCCTCCCACGGCGTCGACAGGACGACGGTCGTCCGCGTGGCGACGCTGCCGGCCGACCGGATCCGCGCCAGCAGGTCCTCGAGGTCGACGGGCGCGGCCACGCGGACCTTGAGGATGTAGCTCTCCTCCCCCGCCACGGAGTGACAGTCCTCGATCTCCCGAATGTGCGAGAGCCGCTCCGGGACGTCGTCGGGTGCGCTCGCGTCGAACGGCATCACCGAGATGAGCGCCGTGAGCGACAGGCCCAGCGACTCGGGTGACACGATCGCGGTGTATCCGGAGATGACGCCGCGCTCCTCGAGCCGGCGCACCCGCTGGTGGACCGCGGAGGTCGAGAGTCCCGTCGCCTTGCCGAGATCGGTGTAGCTCATCCGGCCGTCCTCCAGCAGCAGATCCACGAGCCGCCGATCCAGTTCTTCCATGCCGGAAGGGTAGTCCAGGCTCGGCCCGCCGATTCCGCCGTGCGGCTCGTCGGCCCGGCCAACCTGACCGACCCGACCAACCTGACCGACCTGACCAGGCCGAGGGGCCCAGCGGATGGGACCATGGCGTCTATGACCGGACGCCTCATGCTGCTCGACTCCGCATCGCTCTACTTCCGAGCCTTCTACGGGGTCCCCGAGATCATCGGGCCGAGCGGGGCACCGACCAACGCGGTCCGCGGGTTCCTCGACATGATCGCCTCGCTCATCGAGCGTGGGCGCCCGTCCCACCTCGCCGCGTGCTGGGACAACGACTGGCGCCCTGCCTTCCGGGTGGAGGCCATCCCCACCTACAAGACGCACCGGGTCGCCGATCCCGCCGCGGCCGCGGTCGCTGAGGCGGGCGGCGCCGTCGCGGAGGAGGTGCCCGATGCGCTCGCGCCGCAGGTGCCCATCATCAGCGACGCGCTCCGTGCCCTTGGCCTGCCCCGGGTCGGGATCGACGGGCATGAGGCGGATGACGTCATCGGGACCCTCTCGACGGCTCACCGGGGGCTCATGCCGATCGACATCGTCACCGGCGATCGCGATCTGTTCCAACTGGTCGACGACGCGAACGAGATCCGGGTGCTCTACACGGCCAGGGGCGGGGTCCGAGCCCCTGACGTGATCGATGAGGCGTTCATCGCCACCAAGTACGGAGTCCCTGGTGGTGATGCCTACGCCGACATGGCGGTGCTGCGCGGTGACTCCAGCGACGGCCTGCCGGGGGTTGCCGGCATCGGGGAGAAGACCGCCGCCAAGCTGATCACCACCTACGGCACGCTCGCTGCACTGCGTGAGGCTATCGCGAGCGGCGACCCCGCCCTCAAGGGCGCCCAACGGGCCCGGCTCGAGGCCGCCTCGGACTACCTCGATGCCGCACCGCGTGTCGTCGCCGTCGTGCGGGACGCTCCCCTGGCGCCGCTCGACCTCACGCTGCCCACCGCGGTGGCCGACCCGAGCCTGATGAGCCGGCTAGCCGTCGAGCATGGGCTCACCTCCTCGTTCGAGCGGGTCCTGGGCGCCCTGCGGATCGACTGACACGCGGGCGTGCGGCCCGATGGCGCCTACCCAACTGCGCACGGGCGACTTGCCGCGCGCCGACCGAACCGGACCCTGTCGTTGCTGGCGCCCCAAGGGCGTTCGCAGTGGGACCGCACCGAGTCGAGTGGCCCCGTTGTCCACAGCCTCCCGGCCCGAAAGCCTGTGGATGACGGGGCCACTCGAGTGGGAGCTGTGGATCACGGGGCCACTCGAGTGGGAGCTGTGGATGACGGGGCCACTCGAGTGGGAGCTGTGGATCACGGGGCCACTCGACGTGAAGGCCGCGGACTGCGGCATACCGCGGCCCTCCACGTCAGTCGAGGCGGTCGGCGGCGACGACGCCGTGCATCACGAGATCCGATGCCCGGCGCGCCACCTGCGCCATGGCCGGGTCACCGGCGTCGGTGAGCTGTCCGAGCAGGTCGACGACCTGCTTGCACCGGCGGACGAAGTCACCTGCCGCCAGGTCCGGACCGTGCAGGACGGCCTCGAGTGGCTGCCCGCTCGCCCAGCGGTGCACCGCCCACGCCAACCCGGCATCGGGGCTTCCGGTTCGGGATAGGCCGAGTCCGCCCTCGGCGTCTTCGAGGTCGCTCCAGATCCGGAGCATCCGATCGAATGCCTCCCGGACCTCGTCGGTGGGCCACCGGGGCGTGAGCCCCGCCTCTTCGCGCCGCGGCTCATGGATAAGCGTCGACACGACCGCTGCCAGAGCGGGAGGGTCGAGCCGCCGCCACAGCCCCTCCCGCAGGCACTCGGCCGCCAGCAGGTCCTTCTC
>JAKDLQ010000231.1 GCA_030452775.1 Micrococcales bacterium
CCCCCCCCCGCGGGGGCCGACGGGGGCCCGGGGAGGGAGGCAGGAGCGGTGCGGGGCCGGCCGATCTGGCAGGCTCGGTCCCATGCGCAGTCTCACCCGGGCCGAGGCCCGTGAGCGTTCCTCGCTCGTCACCGTCATGTCGTATGCCGCTGAGCTCGATCTCGACCGCGGCGCAGAGGTCTTCGGGTCGCGCGGGACCATCCACTTCGCCTGTGCCTCGCCGGGCGCGGACAGCTGGGTCGACCTCAGGGCTCGCGAGATCGAGTCGATCACCCTCAACGGGGTCCGCCTCGACCCGGCCACGGTGGTGGGCGGCCGGCTGCCGCTGCCCGGGCTTGAGGAGGACAACGAGCTGATCGTCGTCGCGACGATGGCCTACAGCCACGACGGGCAGGGCCTGCACCGAGCGACCGATCCGGCCGACGGGCAGGACTACGTCTACGGTCACCTCTTCCTCGATGCCGCGCCGTCCGTCTTCGTCTGCTTCGACCAGCCGGACCTCAAGGCACCCTACGATCTGCGGGTCCGGACGCCGCACGACTGGACCGTCATCGGCAACGGCGCGGCGACGCGGACGGGGCCGGGGGAGTGGGCCCTCGCTACGACCAAGCCGCTGGCCACGTACTTCGTGACGGTGTGCGCGGGGCCCTACGTCTCCGTGCGGGACGAGCACGACGGCATACCGCTTGGCCTGCATGCCCGGGCCTCACTCCGGGGCCCGTTGGAGCGGCATGCGGCGGAGATGTTCCAGATCACGAAGCGTTCCTTCGACTACTTCCACGGGCTCTTCGCGATCCGGTACCCGTTCGGGGAGTACCACCAGGTGTTCGTGCCGGAGTTCAATGCGGGCGCGATGGAGAACCCCGGCTGCGTCACCATCCGGGACCAGTACCTCTTCCGGGGTGCGGCGACACGCGACGAGCTGCTCGGCCGGGCCAACACCATCGCGCACGAGATGTCGCACATGTGGTTCGGCGACCTGGTGACGATGCGGTGGTGGGACGACCTGTGGCTCAACGAGTCCTTCGCCGAGTACATGTCGCACCGCTGTCTCGTCGCGGCGACCGACTACACCGACGCATGGGTCGACTCGTCGATCGTGCGCAAGGTGTGGGGATATGGGGCGGAGCGCTCGCCGTCGACCCATCCGGTGGCAGGGGTGGATGCGCTCGACGCGCAGAGCGCGCTGCAGAACTTCGACGGCATCTCCTACGCCAAGGGTGCTGCGGTGCTGCGCCAGTTGATCGCCTACGTCGGCGATGGCCCGTTCATCACGGGGGTGCGGGCCTATCTGGCCGAGCACTCCTACGGCAATGGCACGCTCGCCGAGTTCCTCGGGGCCATCGAGGCCGCGAGCGGCGTGGATCTCGAGGCCTGGGCCGCGGGATGGCTGCTCACGGCTGGCCGCGACACGATCTCGGTCGATCTCGACGAGCACAACGGGGTGATCGGCTCGGCCGTGGTGATCCGGCAGACGCCGGCGCAGCATCCGGCCGACCGGCCGCACGCCTTCGACGTCGCCGGCTACACCGATGGGGCAGAGGGGCGCGGGCCACCATGACCGTGACCGAGCCGGTGTCCCGGCTCGGCGACCTCGTGGGCATGCCGGAGCCGACGGTGCTCGTGCCCAACGCCGGCGACCTGACCTGGGCCCGGATCCGCCTGTCCGACAGCACGATCGACCAGCTATCCCAGCAACTCGCGCGGGTCCCCGACGCGCAGGCTCGAGCCGTCCTCTGGTCTGCCCTCATCGACGGCGTTCACGGGGCGGACATCGCACCGCGGACCTTCCTCGACGTGTTCGCCACAGCCTGGCCCGCGGAGTCCAACTCATCGATCCTCACGCGCGTGGCCGCGTACGCGGAGCACCGGATCGTGCCGTTCTTCATCCCACGCGCCGGGCAGGAGGCCGCGCTGGTGGGCCTTGCCACGAGTGCTCGAAGGCTGCTCGACACCGCGCCCGAACGCGGCACGGCCTCGCTCGCGGCTGCCCGGCTCCTCGCCGGGACGAGCCGGGACGAGTCGCTGCTGCAGCGTTGGGCCTGTGGCTCCGACCTGCCGGCCGGACTCGAGGAGGACGGCGACTTCCGGTGGATCGTCGTGCGCAACCTCGCGTCGCGGGGCCTCGTCGGGCCGTCTGAGATCGAGGTCTTCCGGTCCAAGGACGACACCCTCCAGGGCGGACTCAACGCCCTGATGTGCCGGGCGGCACTGCCCGAGGAGTCCGCCAAGGCGTGGGCGTGGGCGGAGCTGACCGGACGTCATGACCGATCCAACTACGAGATGGCGCACCTCGCGCGCGGCGTGTGGATCTCGCCGGACGACGGGCTCGTGGCCGAATACGTCCCGCGCTACTTCACCGAGGTGCCTGCCATGACGGAGTGGGTCGGCGAGGACGCCCTGGCCCGAGTGGTCTCGGCGGCGTTCCCCAAGGTCTTCACCGACGATCTGGCGCGGCGCAGTGCACACGCCTTGCGGCGCGACGACCTGACGCCCGCCGTACGCCGCTCGCTCGTTGACGCCGATGCCGAGTTGCGTGAGGCGCTCGAGTCGCAGCGCACGTTTGCGGCGACGGCGGAGCCCCGCTGACGAGGCGGTGGCCCTGACGGGCCGAGACCACCGGGCAAGGAGCGCGCCGAGGGCTCGATCCGTCACCCGAGTGCCGGCTCGTCCGTCAGGCCGCGGAGGTCAGGGCGCGGAGGTCAGGGCGCGGAGGTCATGTCGTGAGCGGTCTCGTGGCGCGCCTCGTAGAGCAGTATGTCGTCCGCTCCAGGCACCTGCATGAAGATGATCCGCCCGAACGCCTCGTCCACCGGGTCTGTCGCGAACTGTGCGCCACGAGAAGCCAGTTCGGCGATCGTCGCATCGAGGTCGTCACACATGAGTGTGATCGAATGGTGGCGCGGGGTCCTGAACGTCGAATCCTCGCCGCCTGACGTCGGATGGACCCCCAACTCGCTCGGGCCGGTGCGGAAGATGAGCCAGGCCGCCGACTCGTTGTCATCGCCGCTTGACCCGGGGTCGATGACGTAGGGCCACTGCACGACGTCTCGCAGGAAGGCCCGCGTCGCGGGCGGGTCGTCTGAGTAGATGAGGGTGTGCACCGCGATGATCATGACTCGACCGTAGACCGAGGCACGGCAGGCCGCCAGATTGACACGAGATCCGGTGCGCCCGCCATTGCCTCTCGCTTCGCGCGCCGGCCACCGCGGCTCATGAGCCTGTGGATAGCGGGATCACAAGGACATCTGGTTGGCGCAGGCTTGGACCCATGACCAGAAGGAGGCACGATGGTCGCTGTGACGAGCTTGCCGCAGAGCCGCCCGTTGACGTGGCGCGACCTCGAGGACAGGACCGACGACGGGCATCGCTACGAGATCATCGACGGCGCGCTCGTTGTGACACCCTCACCGACGCCGGTACACCAGCGGGCAGCGTTTCGCCTCGCGGTCCTCCTCGACGGCGTATGCCCGGGCCACCTGGAGATCCTTGTGGCACCGCTCGATGTGCGCTTGGGCGAGGACACGGTGCTGCAGCCGGACGTGCTCGTCGCCAGGCGCCGCGACCTGACCGATCGCGACCTTCCGGCAGCGCCGGTGCTGGCGATCGAGGTCCTGTCGCCGAGCACGCGGCTGATCG
>JAKDLQ010000232.1 GCA_030452775.1 Micrococcales bacterium
GGCGGCATACGGCGCGTTATCGAGACCGGCGCTCCAGGTCCGTGCCGCGCTGCTGCGTGATCGCGCGTGGGCACGGGGATGGCGCGGGCGTGTCGCGACGGCTGTGGCGAATGCCGCAACGCGCGTCGCGCGGACCGCCGACCTCGTCATCGTGGCCGACGAGCAGGTGCCGCCGCACACGAGGGAGCGCATCGTGCAGCGCAACCTGCCCGACCTGTCGATGCTGCCCGAGCCGGGACCGCGCTCGGGCGCGCCCCGGGCGCTCTACGTCGGTGACGTCAGGGCCAGCCGCGGCCTGTGGAGCATGATCGACGCGATCGCCGCCGTCCCGCAGTGGCAGCTCGATATCGTCGGGCCGGTCGCGGCATCGGACCGCGAAAGACTCGCTCGCGAGCTCGAGTGCCGAGGACTCGCGGCGCGCGTTCACCTGCTCGGCCGGCAGCCGCCGCGTGAGGCCTGGCGTCTCGCGCGGGACGCGTGGTGCGGCCTCGCGTTGCTCGAGGACACCCCCGCCTTCCGGGATGCCTTGCCAAGCAAGCTCTACGAGTACCTCGCGAGCGGCCTCGCTGTCGTCGTTACCGACCTGCCCCGCCAGGCTGTGCTCGCCACCGTGTCCGGGGCTGGCGAGGTGGTCCCCGCCGGTCCAGGGGCAGGCGCTGCCGCCGCCGCGGTGTTGCGGTCCTGGTCGTCGCGCCCAGACACCATCGATGCCCGTCGCAGCGCGGCACGGACCTGGAGCGCCGGTCTCGATAACGCGCCGTATGCCGCCGTCGCCGCCCGGGTGCGTGAGCTCCTCTGCCAGCACCCTCGGTAATCCCGTCCCCGCGGCCGGCTCGAGAGCCGCGGGCTCAGGCGCCCGAGCGCGGGCTCCCCGGGTCGAGTTCCTCGATGACCCGTTTGGCGGCGGCCGTGCCCGCGATGACCGCCGGACGAGGGTGGCGGCGGGCCAGCAGCCAAGCGGCCCGATGGGTGCTGGCATCGAGGGCCACGACGACGTCGGCGGACCCGACGAGCTCCCCCACCAGGTCGCAGCGGACGCAGGAGAGCGCGAAGGCGTCTGAGATGCCGCCGGGCAGGATCGTGGACCCAACCGCCGTTCTGACCTTGCGAAGCCTGGTACTGGCGCGCACGCGAGCCAATCCGGGGTGCTTCTTCATTGTGAGGCGCACCTTGTTGGCACGCCACGACGCCGCCTTGACCATCCTCCGGGGGTGATAGACGGGCAGGTGCAGCACCGATCCGGCCTGCGGCCGAACCGGTGCAAGATCGTCATCCTCGACCTGCTCGTCCGCAGGGTCCGCCGCGTCCTCGAGTGGCACGCTGGGGTCCTCGGTGAGGGAGCCGGTCATCGCCTCGGTGAGGGACTCTCCGACGGGATCGCTCAGGACGTCAGCGAGTGGCTCACCGGATGACTCGGTGGGGTCGCCGGGCCCGGCGTCCGTCGGGGCCGCAAGGTCCGCTGTGTTCGCCGGCGCGGCGACGCGCAGCGAGGTGGCCGTGTCCCTGAGGGACACCCGTGAGCCCGCCAGCACGTGGCGCGACGCCGGTAGCGGCCAGTTGGGGCGGTGGGCGCTGACGACAGAGACCTCGGCATCGGGGCGATCCGCGAGAGCGAGCTGCTCCGTGATCTGCAGGAACCAGGATGGCCGTTGGGCTCGCAGGGTAGTCAGCAGGACGACCTTCATCGCCTCACCACCCTCGTGGTCATGCTCTCCGGATCGAAGTCAAGGCTCGCGGCGAGTGCTGAAACCCGCGGCGCGAGTTGCAGGTCCCGGGAATACTGCTGGGAGAATGCCCGGCATCGTTCGCGGACCGCGGGGCTCGCGCTGCGTGCGGCCTCGGTCGCGGCCTCCAGCGCCCGAGCCACGCTCTCCGGCTCCAGGTCAGAGACCGGGAACCAGAGCGGGTAGTCGCGCAGCACGTCGCTCGCGGCGTTGAGCGGGTCGTGCACCGACACGATCGGCAGTGCACTCGCGGTGTACTCGAAGACCTTGCCACTCGTGACGTAGATCCCGGCGGCCAAAATGAGCAGCAGCGCGTCGAAGGTGTCGTAGACCTCCCGGACCCGCTGTTTGGGCAGGGGGCCGACGTAGGCCAGGCCGTCGTCGGTGTGGGCCTCGATCAGGCGGACGAGGCCCGGGCTCGGCGTCGAATAGAAGCCGAGGTATCCCCAGATCTCGGCGGTGGCGTCAGCGAGGTCGGGGTCGCGAGCGCGCGCTAGGGACCAACCCGCAGCGAACTCTCCGAGGGGGACCTTGTTGCTCACCGTGCCGATGTAGCCGAAGCGGAGCGGCTGTCGCGACTCCCGTGTGGCGAGTTGGGGGGCCGGGGCGAAGTCGGGGTCATAGCCGTTGGCGACGACGTGCATCCGGGACGCTATCGCCGGATAGCGTCGCTGGTGCCAGGCGCGGATCGGCTCGTTGACGAACCAGACTTCCCGGGCGCCGCCGAGAAGCTTGTTCTCCAGCAGCGCCACCCGGGAGCCGTCCGGATGCACCTGGTGACCATCGAAGACGTCGAGCGTCCAGGCGTCCCGGTAGTCCATGACGTAGGGGACATCATGGTGGTCGTTGAGGTACTCAGCGACGGCGAAGTCGACGTTGGGATTGGCCGAGGCGACGACGAGATCGACCGGGTCGGCGTCATGGACCTGCTGCGCGGCCTCGGTGAGGGGTCTCTTCCAAGGCCCGTAGCCGATCTCGGGGAAGTCGCGGACGTCGAGCTTGGCCCTGGCCTTGCGCCACAGGCGGGGCGCGAACGCCCGCGCGAGGCTCCACTGGCGGATGTCGGCATCGAGGGCGGGCCAGTCGAAGGGGACCCGGACCACCCTGATGCGAGGGTTGACGAGCGCCTCGAGCGAGGTGTCCGCGCCGGTGTACCGCGTGAAGGTCTCCCTCGTAGCGGTCAGCACCGTGACTCGGAAACCTGACTCCGCGAACCTGTTGGCAGTGGCCAGCGCCCGATAGACGCCACCACCTCGGCATGGAGGGAAGCCCCATGCGACATACACCACGTGGGGGGTGCTGCCCGCTGGCGGCATCTTCGATCTCCTTCGACGATCAGCGCGCCCGGCTGAGCCGGGGCGGGACCCAGACTAGGGCACTGCTCCTTGGGGGGACGTGCCGGACTTCGTGGTCATCGCGGGCATCCCGCCCATCGGATAGGGTGGCTCGGCCGGGGGAGCGCGGCGCTCGATCACGCCGTGAACGACGATGGACGGGCCCGCAAGCCGGTGAGATGTACACGGAGCAGCACGACGCCGATGGAGGCAGCCCAGTCATGAACGACGTCATCCCATCTGCCAATCCGCTCATCGGTGACGAGGAGCGGGCGTCCGTCGAGCGCCTGCTGCGCCTCTCCTGCAACCAGGGGATCGAGAGGCAGTACCACAACGAGGTGGTCGGCCTGAACAACGGGATGACCGACATCCACGCCGCCATCGGACGGGTCCAGCTGACCAAGGTCGACGCGTGGGCCAGGCAGCGACAGGCGAACGCAGCGTTCCTCACCGCTCACCCGCGGGGGGTCACGACGCCGCCAGCGACCGAGCGGATCGTCGTAGCGGTCAACGCGCTCGCCACGGCAGGTGCGTGATCATGGCGGACCTGCGCGCGG
>JAKDLQ010000233.1 GCA_030452775.1 Micrococcales bacterium
AGATGTCGGAGCTCACCCGGACGTGCACCGTCACGACGTCGGCCGCCTCGTCGGGGGGGACGAGCGGCAGCGGCACCCGGGAGCGGACCCGGGCCAGCCTGCGCAACCGTGGATACACGGCCTGCAGGAACTCGGCCCGCTCGCCGGCCGGGACCCGCAGGCCTCGGATCGCCTGCGTCAAGGCCGCCGCGTCGAGGCCGAGCGACTGCTGCAGCGGCGCGAGGATCAGCCCGCCGCCGGCGGGCTCGACGGTGACGCCATGGACGGGCGTGCCGACGTAGGTGCGCTCCCCCTCGATCTCCTCCAGTCCCGATGGCCTGACGTGCAGGAGGAGGTCGCCGCTGTCACCGGGGGCGCGGTCGATCTCGACGACGAGGGTGACCGGCTCGTCCTCGATGCCGATCGGGCCGCTGAGCCCCTCTCCGGGCAGCAGCTCGACCCCACGATCGCGGGCCTGCGCCAGCAGGGACCACAGCTCGCCACTCGCGTCGAGACGGATCGGCACGACCGTGGTGAAGAACTGGGTGCTGCCGGTGCCTCCGACTCGTCCTGCTTCATGGATGGCGGACATGACCCGCTCCTGCTCCGGCGGATATGCCTGGCGTCCAGGCCACTGCCGATGCCCCGGCAGTGGTCCCGCCAGCGCCTCGCGCCAGGAAAGGCTGCGGTGCCACGTGCCGGTCCGGATCTGCCGGGACGCACGCAGGCCCACCCCCCGCTGTGGCGCACCGCGCGACCCGGCGCCCTGCACATAGATGGTGTCGAAGTAGATGCCGGCAGGCGACCACTCGTCGCTCACCTGTGGGCGGCCCGATGCGCCGGCCGCATCGGGCACGGGGTCGGCCAGCCGAAACACCTCCGACCACCGCATCTCGGTCGGAGTCGGCGCCATCGGCGCCATCGGCTCTGTCAACCCCGCTGCCCCATCCCCGCTCCCGAGGACGGGCTCATCGAGGGACGGACCGCTGACGATGCCGTGCGCCACGTCGCGAGCCACGAGCAGGAGTGCGACCACATGCTTGCAGTCGGCGCCGACGGGACAGCTGCATCGCCCCGACCACACGTGGCTGCGGCCCCGCGGGTGTGGGCGAGCGGTGACGATCGACTGATAGGTCTCGGCGCGGCTGCCCTCGACGGTGCCGAGCAGGATGAGCCCGTCCTGGCCGGCGGCCAGGGACCGGACCCGATGGTGGGTCCGGTAGGCCACGCCGCGCTCGAAGGTCCGGCGGCCCACCTGCTGGGAGATCTCCGGGTCGCTCAGCTCACCGACCCAGCCCGCCCGGCCTACGCTCCACGCCATGGACCGAGCCTAGGGCGCGGGTCCGACAGCGGCCCGTGATCGGTCGCTGCATCCGATCGGGCAGGATGGGGGCGTGAACGCACCAGAGCACCCTGACGAGTCCTGGGACCGGTGGTCGGCCCGACTCGCCGACAGCCTTGGCGAGCTCACCGAGGAGGGATGGCTCACGGCGACCACCCACGCCACCGAGTCCACTGCGTCCACGGAGTCCACGGAGTCCACGGAAAGCACTGCGTCCACCGAGCCCACTGCGTCGACGAAGAGCACTCACGGTCGGGAACGCACCCCACGGACCTGGCGCCGTCTGCTGGGACGCGGCTCTCCCGCGACGCCCGAGCCCGAGTGCGACGTCCCTGAGGCCTTCCTGCAGGCCCGTCTGCTCCACGGCCTCATCGCCCTCGAGTGCATCGCGGACACCGAGTTCGAAGGGCTGAGCGACCTCACCGAGGACCAGGTGCGCCGCCTCGTCGCGCTCGGGTGGGAGCACAGCGAGGACCGGCCGGATCTCAGCAGGACCTTCGAGCCGTCCGAGACGACGGCGGCGGCGGCCCTGCTCACCGCAAGCCTGCGCGACGTCCTGCGCGCCAGGACCCCGGCCGACGTCGATCTGCGGCGCTCCGCGTCGTGATCGCCAAGCGGCATACCGTGCAGGTGTGCTGCGGACCCCACGGAAACCCATGAACCCGAACCCCCGTACCCCTTGACGGGGCTGAGGGCCGGCGGGCATACTTGCGCAACCGCGTTGCAGTAAGTGCAACCCCGGTCAGGACGGTTTCCTATGAACCCTGACGAGCACTCCCCACGCGTTGGCGCAACTCCGGCAACTCCCGTCCCCCCCCGGTGACGAGGAGGTCGGCTCCAGCCTGAGCGGCCAGCCTCGGCCCGACCCTGCGGACGTCGGAACCCAGACCGTCCGTCGCGTCGTGATGGCGAGCTTCATCGGCAACTTCGTCGAGTGGTTCGACTACGCGGTCTACGGCTACCTCGCGACGACCATCGCGGTCGTGTTCTTCCCCGAGACCAGCCGCGAGACGGCGCTGCTCAACACCTTCGCGCTCTTCGCGGTGTCCTTCTTCGTCCGCCCCCTCGGCGGCTTCATCTGGGGCTCCCTCGGCGACCGGATCGGACGGCGCACCGCGCTCGCCTGGTCCATCCTCATCATGTCGTTCGCGACGTTCTGCATGGCCCTGATCCCCTCCTACGACTCGATCGGACTCTGGGCTCCGGGGCTGCTCCTCGTCGTCCGCCTCGTGCAGGGCTTCTCCGCCTCGGGCGAGTACGCCGGCGCCTCGGCCTTCCTCGTCGAGTACGCCCCGCCCAACAAGCGCGGCCTGTATGCCGCTTTCGTCCCTGCGTCGACCGCCACCGGCCTGCTCCTCGGCTCGCTCCTCGCGGCTCTGCTCACCGGCCTGCTCTCGCACGAGGACATGATCAGCTGGGGCTGGCGGATACCGTTCCTGCTCGCCGCGCCGATGGGCCTTATCGGCCGCTACATCCGGACCAAGCTCGAGGACACCCCTGTCTTCCGGGAGCTCGCGAGCGAGGACGAGGTCGTCAAGGCCCCGGCCACCGCCCTCTTCCGCAACTACTGGCGGCCTCTGCTCATCGCCATGGGCGCGATCATGCTCAACGCGGTCGGCTTCTACACCATCCTCAGCTACATGCCGACCTACCTCTCGGAGGAGGTCAACCTGGAGCCGACGCAGGCCTATCTCGCGACGACCATCGCGCTGCTGACCTACATCTTCTTCATCCTCATCGTCGGCAAGGCCTCCGATCACTTCGGGCGCAAGAGGGTCCTCATCACGGCATCGCTCTCCTTCATTGTGTTCACCGTGCCGTGTTTCATGCTGCTCGACACGGGCAACTTCATCCTCATCCTCTTCCTGCAGATCTTCCTCGGGGCGATGCTCACCCTCAACGACGGGGCTCTGCCGAGCTTCCTCTCGGAGATGTTCCCGACCAGGGTTCGCTACTCGGGGTTCGCCGTCAGCTTCAACCTGGCCAACGCCATCTTCGGCGGCACCGCCCCCTTCGTCGCCACCCTGCTCATCGCCTGGTCGGGCAACGACCTCGCGCCGGGGTTCTACCTCGTGGTCGCCGCCATCATCACCCTGGTCGCGGTGTCGTTCGCGCGCGAGACGAGCAAGGACCCGCTTCTTCACGAGTGACGACGATCCCGCCGGCACCCCCCACCATCGGCACCCACCCCCAACGAAGGGAACGCATCACGATGAATGACTCAACGCCCGCCAAGTCCGTCTCGGAGCTCGAGCGGCTCAAGGTCCTGCACAACGGTGAGAAGGTCGCG
>JAKDLQ010000234.1 GCA_030452775.1 Micrococcales bacterium
CCTCCAAGTCCTCGACGGTCGCGATCGCCCACAACTCGCCGCGTTTGTTGCGCTTGAGCTGCAACCCGGTGATCAGGCCGGCGATGGTGACCATCGAGCCTTCCTTGGGCGCGTCATCGCCTTGCAGCTTCGCGATCGAGGTGTCGGCATGCTGGGCGAGCACGTGCTCGATGCCGAACAGCGGGTGATCGGAGACGTAGAGGCCGAGCATGTCCCGCTCGAACGCCAGCTTGGTCTGCTTGTCCCACTCGATGTCGGGGATCACCGGCAGGGCGGCCAGCTCGATCGCCGGCTCGTCGCCGAAACCACCGAAGAGCGACTCCTGCCCCTGCTCGCGCTTCTTGGCCTCCTCCGACATGGCGTCGACGTAGGGCTCGTGCACCGACACCAGGCCCTGTCGCGGGTGCCCCAGATCGTCGAACGCGCCTGCCTTGATGAGGGATTCGATGGTGCGCTTGTTGCAGACCGCCGACCCGCACTTGCGCAGGAAGTCCTCGAAGGAGGTGAACCTGCCCTTTTCCTGCCGCGCCTTGACGATGTCGTCCACGACGTTGGACCCGACGTTGCGGATCGCGGTGAGGCCGAAGCGGATGTCCTCGCCGACTGCGGTGAACTCCGCCTCCGACTCGTTGACGTCCGGGGGCAGCACACGCACCCCGAGGTGACGAGTGTCGGCGAGGTAGATCGCCATCTTGTCCTTGGAGTCCTGCACCGAGGTGAGCAGCGCCGCGGCATACTCCGCCGGGAAGTTGGCCTTGAGGTATGCCGTCCAGACCGACACCAGCCCGTAACCGGCGGTGTGCGACTTGTTGAAGGCGTACTGGCCGAACGGGAGCATGGTCTCCCAGATCTTGTCGGCCGCCCCCTGGGAGAAGCCGTTCTTCGCCATACCCTCCTTGAAGGCCGGCTCCAGCTGGTCCAGGATCTCCTTCTTCTTCTTACCCATGGCCTTGCGCAGCGTGTCTGCGCCGCCGAGGGTGAAGCCCGCCAGCTGGCGGGCGATGGCCATCGTCTGCTCCTGGTAGACCAGCAGGTGATAGGTCTCGCCGAGGATCGGGTCGAGGGCTTCCTTCAGCTCCGGGTGGATCGGGGTGATCGGTTGCCGGCCGTTCTTCCGCTCGGCGTAATCGGTGTGGGCGTTGGCCGCCATCGGGCCGGGGCGGTAGAGCGCGAGCACAGCCGCCACGTCCTCGAACTGCGTCGGGCGCATCAGCTTCAGCAGGTTGCGCATCGCGCCGCCGTCGAGCTGGAAGACTCCGAGCGTGTCGCCGCGCGCCATCAGGTCGTAGGTCTTCGGGTCGTCCAGCGGGATCGTCTCGGTCGAGATGTCGATGCCGCGGTTGGCCTTGATGATCTTGATCGCGTGATCGAGGATGCCGAGGTTGCGCAACCCCAGGAAGTCCATCTTGAACAGGCCCATCGCCTCGCACTGCGGGTAGGCGAATCCGGCGATGATCATGCCGTCCTTGTCGCGCCGGTGCATCGGGATGACCTCGAGCAACGGCTGCGACGAAAGGATGAACGCGCAGGCGTGGACGCCGGTGCCGCGGATCAGTCCCTCCAGGCCGAGGCCGGTGTCGACGACCTTCTTGACGTCCGGATCCTGCTCGTAGAGAGCCCGGAAGTCGGTGCCTTCGTTGTAGCGATCGTGCTCGGGGTTGAACAGCTCCTTGAGCGGCACGCCCTTGCCCTGCACGTCCGGCGGCATCGCCTTGCTGATCTTGTCGCCGAGGCTGAACGGGAAGCCGAGGATGCGGTTGGCGTCCTTGACGGCGGCCTTGGCCTTGATGGTGCCGAAGGTGTTGACCTGCGAGGTGTAGGCCTCACCGTATTTGTCGGTGACGTAGTCGATGATCTTGTCGCGCTGGCGGTCGTCGAAGTCGAGGTCGATGTCCGGCGGGCTGATGCGCTCGGGGTTGAGGAAGCGCTCGAAGAGCAGCTGGTGCTCGATCGGGTCCAGCTCGGTGATGCGGGTCAGGTAGGCGACGATCGAGCCGGTGGCCGAGCCGCGTCCCGGGCCGACGGGCACACCGACCTCGCGCGCGTGCTGGCAGATGTCGGCAACAACCAGGAAGTATGACGAGAAGCCCATCGGCTCGATGACGGCCATCTCGATCTCGATGCGCTCGAGCACCTCCTTGCTCGGCTCGCCGCCGTAGCGCAACTGCAGGCCCTCGCCGATCTTGGTGCGCAGGAAGCTCTGCGCGGTGTGCCCCTCCGGCACCTCGAA
The DNA here is from genome assembly GCA_030452775.1 of Micrococcales bacterium. Lineage (GTDB taxonomy): Bacteria > Actinomycetota > Actinomycetes > Actinomycetales > Dermatophilaceae > JAKDLQ01. The sequence continues at coordinate 2,231 of JAKDLQ010000234.1, forward strand.
CTTGGGCATCCGGTCGACCTCGTCGAAGACCTCGCTGTAGTCACCGACCATCTCGGCGACGACCAGCGTGTTGTCGCACGCCTGCGGCAGCTCCCGGAACAGCTCGCGCATCTCCCGGGCGGACTTGAGGTAGTAGCCGTCGCCGTTGAACTTGAAGCGGCCCGGGTCGTCCTTGTTCTTGCCGACACCGACGCACAGCAGGTCGTCGTGGCTGCCGGCCTGGACGGCGGTGACGTAGTGGCTGTCATTGGTCGCCAGCAGGGGTATGTCGAGGCGCTTCGCGATGTCCAAAAGGCCTGATCTCACTGACCTTTCAATGTCCAGACCGTGGTCCATCAACTCCAGGAAGTAGTGCTCCTTGCCGAAGATGTCCTGGTATGCCGCCGCGGCCGCCAGCGCCTCGTCGAACTGGCCGAGCCGCAGCCGGGTCTGCACCTCGCCGGACGGGCAGCCGGTGGTCGCGATGATGCCCTCGGAGTGCTCGGCGATCAGCTCCCGGTCCATGCGGGGCTTCATGTAGTAGCCCTCGAAGCTGGCCAGCGAGCTGAGCCGGAAGAGGTTGCGGACGCCCTGGGCGCTCTTGGCCCACATCGTCATGTGGGTGTAGCGACCGCCACCGGAGACGTCCTTGCCGCCCTCGCCGTTGACGTTGGCGTCCCGCTTGCCGCCCGGCGCCCAGAACTCCTGCTTGCGCGAGAAGCGGCTGCTCGGAGCGACGTAAGCCTCGATGCCGATGATCGGCTTGACGCTGGATCCCTTTGTGGCACCGAAGAATTCGTAGGCGCCGAACATGTTGCCGTGGTCGCTCATCGCGATCGCGGGCATGCCGAGGCGCTCCACCTCGGCGATCATCGGCTTGACCTTGGCGGCCCCGTCGAGCATGGAGTATTCGGTGTGCACATGCAGGTGCACGAAGTCGGCGGAGGCGGCTTGATCGGACATCGCGATGAGTTTAGATCCGAGGTCGGACAGTCCACCCACGGCACGCGCATCCGTGACAGATGAGGCGGATGGTATGACGGGGTGCCCCTCGTCATACCGGCCCCGCACATGCCCGCGCCCCCTCATCACCGAGAGGACACCCACAGCACCGAGAGGACACGAAATTCCGGCGGAAACCGGCAGAATTTCGTGTCCTGTCAGTGCTTTTTGTGTCCTCTCGGTGAGAAAGGGGCTTGGGTCAGCCGGCGCGAGCAGTCCTCAGCCATTGCGGGCGACGTCGAGCGCGTGCGCCAAATCCTGCGGGTAGGGGCTCTCGAAGGTGACCCACTCCCCCGAACCGGGGTGGGTGAACCCGAGCTTCACGGCGTGCAGCCACTGCCCGATCAAGCCCCACCCGCATGGACGGGGGAGCGGGGGAGGCCGCC
>JAKDLQ010000235.1 GCA_030452775.1 Micrococcales bacterium
GTCTGCGCGCCAGGCGGCGGCGGAGGTGGAGCGCCGCGTGGTCGCGGGAGACGGGCACCTACCGGCTCCCGCCCCGCCCGCTGTTCCCGCTGTTCCCGCTGCAGGCTTGTCATCGGCCTCGCCATCGGCCCCGGACCTGCTCATCGACGCGGCCGCCCGCCTCGACGTGGCCAGGGTGGGCGCGATCCTCGACGAGCAGTTCGCCACCGGGTCCTTCGAGACCGTCGTCGACGGCTGGCTGCTGCCCGCCCTCGTCGAGCTCGGTGAGGCCTGGTCGCAGGGGCGAGTGAGCGTGGCTGGTGAGCACCTCGTCGCGTATGCCGTCCAGCGGCGCCTCGCCGCCGCCTACGAGGCCGCCGCGCACCACACCGGTGGGCCTCGCGTCATCATCGGGCTTCCCGCCGGAGCCCGCCACGAGCTCGGTCTGCTCGCCTTCGCCACCGCGGCCCGACGTGTCGGCCTCACCACCGCCTACGTCGGTGCCAACCTCCCGACGGCGGACTGGGCGGTCGCCGCCGGTGCTCACGACGCGGCCTGCGCCGTCCTCGCCGTCCCTCGCGAGGCCGACCTGGCGGGGCTTCGAGCTGTCGTGGCCGAGCTGCGCTCGGCCTACCCTGAGCTGACCATCGCGGTGGGTGGGGACCAGCAGGACCTCGCGCCGAAGGAGTGCCTGCGCCTGGGCCACGACATCGGCGAGGCGGCAGCGGTGCTCGCGAACGCGCTGGCAAGATGAGGTGAGCAACGATGCCCGAGGGGGACACCGTCTGGCGCACGGCGCGGCGGCTGCACACGGCGCTCGCCGGTGCTCGCATCGTGGAGTGTGACCTGCGCTGGCCGCAGATCTCCACCGCGGACCTGACGGGCGAGACCACCCTCGAGGTGGTCAGCCGCGGCAAGCACCTGCTGCACCGCATCGAGGGCGGGCTCACGCTGCACTCGCATCTGCGGATGGAGGGCCAGTGGTGGATCGCCGCGACGAGCCCGGGCACCGTGCGCTGGCGACGGTCCGCCGACCTTCGCGCCCTCATCGCGACACCGGACTGGACTGCGCTGGGACTGCGCCTCGGGATGCTCGACCTCGTCCCGACCACGAGCGAGCGGGAACTGCTCGGCCATCTCGGGCCCGACCTGCTCGGGCCGGACTGGGAGCCCGTGGTCGCGGTCGGCAACGTGATGGCCTCGCCGGATCCCATCGGGCAGGCGCTGCTCGATCAGCGCAACCTGGCCGGGCTCGGGACGCTCTGGGTGGCCGAGACGCTCTTTGCCGAGCGCGTGCACCCGTGGGCTCCAGCGGATGGGCTCGGTCGGGAAGCCATCGAGCGACTCGTCGACCGCGCGCATCGCTTCCTCGACCGCAGCCGCACCGACGCGGTCCAGTCCAGCACCGGGCTGCGGCAACCCGGCCAGACGACCTACGTGCACGGCCGCAGCGGCCGCCCGTGCCGACGCTGCGGCGACCCGGTGCGAGTCGCGATGATCGGGCCGGCGACCCGGGCGCGGACGATGTTCTACTGCCCGTCGTGTCAAGGTGGCCTCGGCCCGACCGACGACGGTCGCCCCCAGTCTCCGCTCGGCGCGCAGCCCAGGGGACCCCGCAGCCGGGGCAGTGCGTAGGTTTGGCGCATGACCGATGCATCGCTGTCGCCGGAGCAGCAGGAGCGCGTCGTGGCCATCGCCCTGGATCTGGCGCGCGAGGGACGCACGCGCGACCTGCTCGAGTTCATCGATCACGGACTTCCGATCGATGTCACCGACGCCGCCGGCAACACACCGCTCATGCTTGCGGCCTATCACGGTCGTCCCGAGACCGTCACGGCCCTCATCGAGCGCGGCGCCGACGTCGACCTGCGCAACGCGCGCGACCAGTCACCCCTGGCCGGTGCCCTCTTCAAGGGCGAGGACGCGGTCGTGCGCGCGCTCGTCGCCGCCGGCGCGGACCTCGACGCCGGCCCCCCGAGCGCCCGGGCGGCGGCAGAGCTCTTCGGCAAGGTGGGCCTGCTCGAGGAGGCAACCGACGACGGCGGGGGAGCCTCGCCATGACCGACCCGGCACCGAGCAAGGGCCGGCTCTTCGCCATCAACCTCGTCGGCGCCATCGGTCTCGTGTTCGGCATCCTGCCGATCGTCAGGTACCTCCTCGGGCTCGACATGCTCACCTTCAGCACCGCACCCTACGACTGGCTGGAGCTTCGCGGACCGATGCGGTTCGTCCCGCCGATCATCGTGCTGGCAGTCTGCTTCGTCCTGGCGTGGTGGCTGGAGCACAAGGGCGAACTGGGCTGACTCGACCAGCGAGACAAGCGGTCAGTCCGGTCAGTCCGGTCACCCGGTCAGCGTCGCGAGGGCCGGATGACCCCGCAGGCCACTCGGCTCCCGGCATCACCTGCCTTGAGGGTCTCCTCATCGGGTCCCGAGGCGTTGCCGAGCGTCGACTGGTAGCGATCCGGAATGTTCGCGAAGTTGTCCGCGCCAGAATGGACGATGACGGCTGACCCGTCGGCGTCGCGCAACTGGCGAACGGAGAGCCGGTCAGTGACGAAGCTCATCGAGGCTTTGCCGTGAGCGGTCACCAACAGCGGCGGGAGGTCGCCCGCGTGCTCGTCGTGCACCGCGCCAGCCCGCCCTGCGTAGTGACCGCCCGCGCTCGTGAAGGGCTTGGACGGGTCACCGACTGCGCACAGGCCGGTCTCGTGCACGTGGAAGCCATGGAATCCCGGTGTGAGCGAATGGAATCTCGCTCGCACCAAGACGCCGTCCCGAAGCTGGAGCAGCCACACCACCCCCACGCGGTCTCCCTTGGTGTCGCGGACGGCCACCGTGAGCGGCAACCGATGGTGCGCGGCTCGCCCACCATGACCAGGATGCCGCGCCTGACCGGGCTGGCTCGCTGAACTCTCCTGACTCACCGTGCTGTGCTGGGCGCCTGCCGTACCTGGGTGGCTCGCATCGACTGTTCCTGCCGTCCCGACCAGCCCGACCAGCGCCATCGCTCCGGCCGCACCTGTGGCGACCAGTCCCCGTAGTGCCATGATCGCTCCTGCCCTTCCCATTGCGTCATCGCGGACACCAGCCCCTTCGGATCCGTGCATCGGCTACGCGCCGGCCCGTCAGGACCTTGCTGCACGGCATACCCATCACGAGCCCGACCGAAACCGTTGGCTTGACAGACAGCCCGGATCCGCAGTCCCATGAGCGCTGACAGGAAGCGGGTGCACCAGTGAGCTCGGTAGGGCGCGTGCTCATCGGGGCGATCGTGCTCGACCTCTCGGCCAGTCCGCTGTTCATCTGGAGCGCTGTGAGCGGTCCGCTCGCCGTGGAGATCGGGGTCCCCGCCAGGGCGCTCAGCCTTGCGTATGCCGTCGGGCTCGGTGCCTTCACCGTCGGCGTGCTCGCCGGCGGATGGGCCGCCGACCGTGTCAGTGCGCGACTCCTGGCCCTCATCGTCGCTGCTGGGGTCGCCGCCGGCCTCATCCTCACGGGGATCGCGGAGTCACCGGCCACCGTCGTGGCGGGGTACGGCGGGCTGCTGGGTGGGGCCACCGGCGTGGGCTACGCAACCGCGGTCCGGGTAGCGGCCGCCGTCACGGGT